>NZ_JBHVRO010000005.1:0-292288 GCF_042885655.1 Psychrobacillus sp. NPDC058041 | reverse complement strand
ATCCCTCAAAGACGATGAGGTAGATAGGTTCGGGGTGGAAGCGTGGCGACACGTGCAGCTGACGAATACTAATCGATCGAGGACTTAACCAAATATGAATTTGCATACATCAATGTCTTTTATCCAGTTTTGAGTGAACAAGCACTCATTGTCTAGTGATGATGGAGAAGAGGTCACACCCGTTCCCATACCGAACACGGAAGTTAAGCTCTTCATCGCCGATGGTAGTTGGGGGTTTCCCCCTGTGAGAGTAGGACGTCGCTAGGCACTATAAAAAGTCGTTACCGAGTATTCGGTAGCGGCTTTTTTTTATGTGAAAAATAGTATTAACAGATTTAATCCAAGTAACGACAAAAGTATTCTATTGTGAAGTTGGACTACTTGATTGATTAATTAATTGACCTATCTCACATAGAGGTAACTCCTTATTGCGAGAATTGCGAGATTTGGTCTCGGGTATGAGTGAACTGGTCTCGGCACCAGTTAAATTAGTCTTGAGTTTGGTAGAACTAGTCTCGGGTAGAGCACAATTGGTCTCGAAGAACCATTTATAACTAACTATGTATAATAATTTAAATTGATTTAATAACTCTAGATTGTTTTATTGATTAACTATCCAGTCTTATATACAGATGATCTGAATTGTATCCAAATTAATTGAATGCTCATTTAAATGAATTATGCTTGAAGTAATTTCTATACATTTTACAACTAGCCTTATTTTAAACTAAATAATTCTAGATTGCTTTTACTTGCTGAATTACATAGAAAGATCCAAAATATGAAGTATGAATGCGAAAAAAGGAGGTAAACTGTGGTTGTAATATTAGCAGTAGATGATGATGTACATACGTTAGATTTAATATCAATTTATTTATCGAAGACAGGCTACCATGTCATAAAAGCAACGAATGGAATAGAAGGCTTATCCTTAATTGAAAAGGAAGTACCTGATTTAGCGATAGTCGATGTAATGATGCCGGAAATGGATGGCTTAACACTAACCAGACTCATTCGTGAGCGATATGACATTCCTGTATTATTACTAACTGCGAAAGGACGATTAGAAGATAAAGAAAAAGGCTATTTAGCGGGTTCTGACGATTATTTAGTAAAACCATTTGAGCCAAAAGAATTGCTATTTCGTATACGAGCAATTCTAAGAAGATTTGATAAAACAAGTGACGCCAACATACAAGTTGGAAATATGTTAATTAATAGAAAGAGTTTTGAGGTGCAAGTTGGAGAGGAGCTTTTAGTTCTACCTTTAAAAGAATTTGAATTACTTTCGAAACTAGCATCCAAGCCGAATCAGGTATTTACACGTGACCAATTAATAGAAGCAGTATGGGGAATTGATTTCGGGGGAGACGAACAAACATTAAGTGTGCATATTAAACGGATACGGGAACGATTTTCTAAAATGAAAGTAGATAGTCAAATTACTACAGTTCGTGGAATCGGTTATAAGTTAGAAGGAACCCGTGTATGAAAACTTTGTATAGCAAATTTTTATGGATGACACTTCTCATTATGTTTGCAAGTGGGACAATTGGATTTATGATTGTGAATACATTTTATCATCAAAATTTAAAAGAAAAAAATGATGCGAAAAATGTATTAATTGCTGAATCAATTGTCCAACTCATTGAATCATCTCATATAAAGAATCTAGAGCCTCTTCTACGAATGATTGGTGATACAGGGTATCAAATATATATCCAAAGTGAAGATGGCAAAGAGAGCACTTATGGTGGCGATTTCCGAGTTAAGACTATTAGTGATTCTGTAGTAGAAAGTGTTTTGAATGGAAAAACTTATCATGGGATGCGTGAGTTTCCAAAAGAAACGTTTATTACGGGTTTTTTTTCTAATGAGTTAACTAATACGGTTGGGGTACCATTCACATTTGAAAATAAAAAGTATGCGCTTTTTCAAAGACCTAATATTAAATTCCTTTTTAATGAGATCCATTTACTATTAGGGGGTCTTGCTGGAGCTATGATTGTTATTAGTGTGATCGCAATGTTAATCGTAGCAAAGAAAATGATCGATCCATTAACCAAATTAACGATTGCGACAAATAAAATTGCAAATGAAGATTTCCAAGTACCGATACCAGTTTATCAGCGAGATGAAATTGGCCAATTAGCAGATAGCTTTCGAAATATGGCGAAGCAACTGGAAGCTAGTGATCGCTACAAAAAAGAATTTATCTCCAGGGTGTCGCATGACTTTCAAACGCCTTTATTAAATATACAGGGCTATGCTACTTTACTTGAAAGCCAGAAGTTAAATGAAGAGGAGCATTTGAAATACACATCGATCATTCAAAAAGAAGCGAAGCGTTTATCCAGTGTAATGAAGCAATTGTTAGTTCTTACTTCATTTGATCAAGCAAATAATCGCACAAAGAAAGAAACTTATCACTTAGACGAACAATTAAAACAAGTTATTCAGAAGTTTCGATGGTTAGTGAATGAAAAAGATATTTCTATTAATTTGCAACTAAAAAACGTAGAAATATTAGGAGAAAGAGAGATGTTGGAGTATGTTTGGGAAAATCTCCTTTCAAATGCGATTAAATACAACTATTCCCCTGGTGAGATACAAGTTTCACTGATAGAATCGGGGGAGTATGTGTTTGTTACGATACAAGACACAGGAATTGGTAATAAAAACACAGATTATGAGCAATGGACAGAGCATTTTTATCGAGAAGATACTGCACGTTCCACACAAATCGAGGGAAGTGGACTTGGCCTGGCGATTGTAAAAGAGGTTATAGAGTCGCATAACGGGGTACTATCATTTGATAATGTAGAGCCTCATGGAACAAAAGCAATTGTCCGATTAAATAAGCTGTAAATATTCGTTCATCTTCAACTCATATAGTTACCCCTATAAGTAAAAGCGGATAAAGTGATAAAAATAATGCTGAGGACATCTGTTAGATGTCCTCAGTTTTACTTTGGTTGTATAAACTTTGTGATAAAGTAATCTATAGACATCTTCGAATAGATATTGAGATGAGGGGGAAAAAACAGGATGGCAGAAAAGCGTATCAGGTTGGATGGGGGATTTCATAATGATATATTTCATCTTGAGGAGGAGGGAAAAGTAGTTAGGATTTCTAATAAAAAGAAGACAAAAGAAATGGTTTTGCAGGAAATCGAATGGATGAATTTTTTACATGAACATGGAGTCGCTATGTCGAAGCCAGAAATGACTGTAGGGTATGAAGATGGAAGAGTAAAAACGTATTTTGAATTTACTAAGGGCGATGAAATGGATGTTACCAATGAACTTCATTGGAATGTAAAGACATTTGAACTGTGGGGAAGGGTATTAGGAAGGATGCATGCTCTATCCAAACAATATAAGGTTGATGAAATAAATAGGCCTGTATGGACAGTTGAAAATCCAGATGTATTTGGTATAAGAGAAGGTTCACTTCCTTGGATAAGAGAGAACTACGACCATTTAATGATAAAACTATGTACATACAAGTATTCGCCGGATACATTTGGATTGATTCATAATGATTTTCATCAGGGTAATCTAATCATTACAAATGATACTATAACTACGATTGACTTCGATGAATGTTCTTATAATTGGTATGCTCAAGATATTGCGGTTTCATTCTATCATGCACACTGGCAACATAATGCTTACAATAGCAATGCAGATAATTTCAATGAGACTTTTATGGGTCATTTCTTTATGGGGTATCAATCAGAAAATCTACTTCATGAGGATACTATTAAACAAATTCCTATCTTCCTAAAGCTGAGAGAGATTTTTTTATATCAATTATTTATTCGCAAGTGGGATTTGTCCAACTTAGAAGAATGGCAGAAGTATACATTGCAAGATTTAGAGAAAAAAATACAGAACAATGTACCGTACGCAGGAATTCTAGATTTTTCAATTTTTATGTAATACTTATTTTGGGCAGGTCAAGGATAAACACTAGCCACCAAACAAAAGGATCGTGGAGTGAGCTAGTCACTTCACGATCCTTTTGAATTCTCATGGTAATAGTGGTGGCTGATATAGGCCAAAGCACCATAGAAGAGTGTTCTGAAATGGTATATCGTTTTAGTTTTTTTATTAACTAATGTGTTTGGCGTTTTTTACTTTTCAAAATACTAGCGACTGTTGGTATACACATGCCAAGTAAAATAACGACAATACCAATAATTTGTAATCCTGAAAGAGCCTCACTTAAGACTAAAACCGAAACGATAACAGCTACTGGTAACTCCATTGCACTTAAAATAGATGACATAGCGCCTCCCACTTTTGGTACCGCAATTACAAACAAGTAAATCGGAGCAATAATGCCGAGTAAGCCAAGAGCCAATCCGTAGAACAGAAGTGGTTCAGTAAAAAGTTTTCCGTTCCATACAATTTCAGGTGTTTGGAAGAAAGCAATCATTACAGCAGCGATAAAAGAAACAAATAATAGACGAGTCGTCGTATTCATTCCTTCCACTTGCTTCGTGTTAACATTCATATTAATTGAGAAAGATACCGCTGCAGCAAATCCATATACCCAGCCTCTCCAGTCAATTCCACTTAAATCGACATCAAGAACACCGGCAGCTAAGATGGTTCCGATAAATAAAATAATAAGTGAAATAACTTCTGGTCTCGTTGGTAACCGTTTTCGTAAAATACAATCGATTAGCGTACCAACCCATGTAAATTGAAATAACATAACGACTGCTAAAGAAGCCGGTAGATAGATAAGTGCCTGTCCATAAACAATTCCTGTTGTAGCAGTAAAGATACCTGCTAAGGAAATAATTTTAAATCCCCCGTGTAAACGTGGAAGCTTTCGTTGTGTCACTAAATATATAACTAAAGCTAAAAGAAAACCTACAATATACTGACTCGAGACGGCTTCAGAAGCTGTATAACCATCTCTAATTGCAAGTTTCACCATTGTCGATAAAGTACCATAACAGCTTGCTGCAAAAACAACCATAAGGGGATAAATCCATAATTTCATAAAAATTCTCCTTTAATCGGCGTGAACCGTCTTCACCATATGATGAAAGGTCTGACCAATAATTGTCCAAGGACATACAGTACCAAATCCTAGCCGATTATACAAGCGAATTGCAGAATCTTTTTCTGTTTCTACATTTAAGGAGAGTTTTCCGCCACCAAAATTTTTCACTAACTGTTCTGCATATGTTAAAAGTTTTGTACCAATACCATGTCCTCGAAATGTAGGATCAACTACTACTGTATCTATATACCATTCCCCAGGTAATGTTTCTGAATCGATTTTGATTGGAGAACCTTTTTTATTCGAAAGATATTTCTCTAAGTTCGCATCTAGTATTACCGCTTCCTCTGCAGAATAAAACACAAGGACTCCCGCAACTTTTCCTTCCATTTCCGCGATATACGTATGTAAATAGGAATGTCGATTGTCTGTCTTAGTAAATAATTGGACAAATTCTTTCGTGATTTCTGTTTCTTCTGTTTCGCCTGTCATTTGCATCGAGATGTCCCCGATGGCTTCCATAATAAGTGGAACTGCTTCGGTTGCGTCTTCTTTTCGTGCATTTCTAATAAATATCTCCATTTTTATTCACCTTCCAACGTTTTATTATAACATAACCATGTTAACTGTTTATTATTTCACCTCCAAGAGAACCAAAAAACTTAATAAATATTTTTTATTTTTTTGAAACTTTTCTGTTCTATATGTAGTAGAATAGAATTAACAAAACAAAGGGGGAGTTACAATGGATTTTGAATCAATACCGTGGATGCTCGTATTACCACTAATTATTATTCAATTTATTTTAATGGTCGTTGGTATTATTGATTTAATACGGGTAAGAAGTACAAATGGGCCAAAATGGTTGTGGGCAATTATTATTATTTTGGGGAATTTGATTGGACCAATTATTTACTTTATTGTTGGGAGAAAAAATGAATGAAAACATTACTTCATATACAGGGACTAACAAAAGAATATGGAAATGAAAAAGCGGTAAACAATATAACCTTTTCGTTAAATAAAAACACAGCAACTGCATTAATCGGACCGAATGGTGCGGGGAAAACAACCACTTTGTCTATGCTTGCAGGACTTTTAAAACAAACGAATGGAACTATTGAAATGGATGGGGAAATAACAGGGGATTTCCGAAAAGTAATAGGATTCCTTCCTCAGTATCCTCAATTTTATTCATGGCTAACTGCACTTGAATTTACAGAGATGGCTGCGAGGTTGAGTGGAGTAGATACTAAAATTGCAAAATTAGAATCAGAAAAGACGCTTGAATTTGTAGGGCTCGAAAATGCTAAAAAGAAAAAGATAGGTACATTTTCAGGAGGAATGAAACAAAGGTTGGGCCTAGCACAAGCAATTGTTCATAAGCCAGCTTTGCTTTTACTAGATGAACCAGTGTCTGCTCTAGATCCAATTGGCAGAAGAGAAATTATGAATTTATTGAAAGAATTGCAGGCAACAACCACTATTTTGTATTCTACCCACATTTTAAATGATGCGGAAGAAATGACGGATCAATTATTGTTCTTAAGAAATGGGCAGTTAGTTGAACAAGGCTCTTTGAAAGAAGTGCGTGAAAAGTATGCTAATCCTGTTTACAAAATGTATTTTTCTACTAGTGATGAAGCGGCTAAATTTGTAGGAAACTCACCTTGGTCAGCAAGACAAGAAGGCTCAATTGCTTTTATTCATATAGAAGACGCAAAACCGGAGATGAACGAAATATTGCATACACTTGCGAACAGCAATTTAAACTTGTCGAAAGTAGAACGGGCATCTGCTAGTTTAGAAGAAATATTTTTACAGGTGGTGAATAAAGGATGAGTAATTTTTCTGTTTTATTCCAAAAAGAGTGGCGTGAAAATGTACGGAATTTTAAAATCCTTTGGATTCCTTTAGTGTTTATACTATTTGGTATTTCAGAGCCATTAATGAATTATTATTTACCTCAAATATTAAGTACAGTAGGTAATATGCCAGAGGGAACAGTTCTTCAGTTCCCTGAACTAACCCCAGAACAGGTAGTTATGTCAACGATTAGTCAATATCAGTTTATTGGAATGCTCGTCGTAGTACTTGGATTTGCTGGAATAGTTGCAAGGGAGCGAAAAAATGGCACAGCAACGCTTCTATACGTTCGACCAATACGATACTCCAGTTATGTGTATAGTAAATTAGTTATCATGTGCATCCTGGTAATTGGTAGCGTGGTACTTGGGTTATTAGCAAATTTATTTTATACGTATGTCCTTTTTGGAACAGTCGATGCAAGTCTGTTTTTGGGATTCCTAGGAACTTATATTTTATGGCTATTATTTGTCATTAGTATTATTTTGTTTTCAAGTGCAGCATTTTCGACAGGAATTGCTTCTGCTGTTTCTCTTTTTCTTGTGTTATTTGTGCAAATTATTGATGCTTTAATTGGGAAATATTGGACTATATTTCCTTGGAAGCTTCCAATGTATGCAGGGTTAATATTAAATGATAGTATCGATATGAAGCCATTTATTTGGAGTATGAGTATTACTCTAATAGCAATAGTCGCACTTCTTGCGGGAGCAATTTATTTTGCTAAAAAGAATGTTTCGAAGTCGAAGATATAACTTAATTTAGCGGATTTGAACAAAGCCAATACACTACACCAAGGTGAAATCGAGGTTAGAAGAGATGACAGCTCGCAATTCAGATCGATTTATAACAGCTTATAATCGAATAGACCAATTGATGAAGGAAATAATAGGGTCCCAGGATCATCTTGCCTTTTTTCGATTAATTGACATTGCGAAAAAAAAGAATGCGGTTATTAGAAGATATGAGGCAGATCTGCGCGAATACGGCGATCTAAGAAACGCTATTGTTCATCATCGTACCTCAACGGAGTATGCTATTGCAGAGCCACATGAAGATGTGGTATTAAAAATGGAAGAGATAGAAGTTGCTCTTACTAAACCCATAACTGTTGGGAATATGTTTCAAACGAAAGTAACGACATTTCAAAGAACAGATACTTTGAGTTATGCATTGAAAGTGATTAAGGACAAAAAATATAATCAGTTCCCCGTGTATGATGGAATGGAGTTCAAAGGCCTTATCACACCAGTGGGAATTACAACGTGGCTCGCAAGTACAGTAGATTCGGAATCCTTTTCTAGAAAAAAGACAACATTAGGCGAGATACTTGCTCATGAAAATAGTAAAGAAAACCATCAATTTATTGAACAACATGCGTCTGTGTATGAAGCATTGGAAATTTTTAAAAATGGTATAACTAGGGGAAGGCGTTTGGAAGCCCTTCTCATAACTGAAGATGGAAAGCCTAATGTGAAACTAATAGGTATTGTTACTCCTATGAGTATGATGAGGATAAAATAATAGTATAAACTTTTCCGTAAAAGGACTATTCTCAAGAGTTTTCAAGTAAAATGGAGAAGAAACATATTGTGGGAAAAGGGGATTTATTATGGAATCAAATGAATCGGTACAAACACAAGAATATCAAAATAACGTTGTTCATAAAACAGCAAGTGAAATGTCAATAGGCGAGTGGCTAATCACGATGCTTATTATGATCATACCAATCGTAAACATCGTAATGCTCTTTGTTTGGGGTTTTGGAAATGCAGATCCTCGACGCAATTATGCACGAGCATCACTTATATGGATGGCAATTAGTATTGTCTTGATCATTATTTTTTATGGTGCTATGTTTGCGTTATTCTATAACATTATGAATTATAATTACTAAAATTATTTCCCTGGAAATAACAATTATCGACATTAAAAAGTATTTCTGTAGTTATCTACAGAAATACTTTTTATTTTCGTGGAAAATAAAACATCTTGATATAATAATGTAAAAGGAGCTGTTTCTTATGAAAATTGCATTATTTGGAGCGACGGGTCGTGTAGGAAAAAACATCCTGTCATTATTACTTGAAAATAATGACGAAGTAACAGCACTCGTGAGAACTCCAGAAAAGCTCCAACCACATCCTAATTTAACCTTAATACAAGGGGATGCAAGAGTATTTTCTGATGTAGAAAAAACACTAGAAGGTGCAGATGCAGTCATGAGTACTCTGGGGACTGATCAAACGACTGTATTAACAGATGCGTTAGAACATATTATTTCTATTATGGAGAAACAAAAAATCAAACGAGTCGTCACTATTGGGACGGCTGGTATTTTAACGAGTCGTGTAAATCAAAATCTTCTTCGTTATGAGTCATCTGAATCAAAACGTAAATCAAATGTTGCAGCGAAAGAACATCATAAAGTATATGAAATGTTAAAAGAATCGACATTAGACTGGACAATTGTTTGTCCGACTTATTTGCCTAGTGGTGTTGCAACGAAAGCCTATATCATCGAACGAGATAAGTTGCCTGTTGGGGCTACAAAAAGTACAACTGGAGATACTGCTTTATTTGCGTTTAATGAACTTATTGAAAGTAAATATATTGGTTATCGAGTTGGAATTATGAGTCCAGAATGAGATCTATAATTTAGGAGAAAATAAATGAAAAAGTGGATAGTAGTAATAATAGTGATAACTGCAATACTATATACCGGAAATAAGACTATTAAAACAACTGAGATTACAGTGGAGTCAAATAAAATCCCTGCTAGTTTTAATGGGTTGAAGATTGTGCAAATTTCCGATTTACATGATGCAACATTTGGAAAACATCAATCAAAGCTTGTAAAGAAAGTGAAGGATGAAAAGCCAGATTTAATTTTTATAACAGGAGATTTAATAGATAGTAACCGATATGATTTAAAAAATAGTTTAGAAGTAGTAGAGCAAATTGTATCATTTGCTCCTATTTATTATGTGACAGGTAATCATGAAATCGCTACTAATGATGTGGATCATATTAAAACAGAGCTTTCTAACTTAGGTGTAAATGTATTATCAAATAAAGAGCAGATAATAGAAAAAAATGGCGAGAGAATTCGGATAATTGGAATTGAGGATCCATTAAGCGGAGTATCTGTCGAAGATGCTCTCAGTAAGTTTAAGAAAACAGAAGATTTTACTTTAGTACTTTCTCATCGACCTGAAACCTTTCAAGATTATGTAGAGAATAGATTAGATGTTGTTTTTTCAGGGCATGCACATGGTGGTCAGTTTCGTATCCCGGGTTTGGGAGGGTTAGTAGCACCAGGACAAGGGTTATTTCCAAAGTATACGGCAGGTTTGTATGAAGAGAAGGATACGAAAATGATTGTAAGTAGAGGTCTTGGAAATAGTGTTATTCCTTTGAGAGTATTCAATACACCTGAGCTAGTAGTTGTAGTCTTACACGCTAAATAAGAAATGCTCTCCGCGCTGCAGACAGACGCTTTCCAGGGGGTAAGCATCAGGCCATCTCCTCAAAATTCCTTTGTTTACATTTGGGCAAGTGTAAGTAGAAAAAAATAGTTAGCTTCCATGATAAAGAAGTGCTGTGCGGACGAAACTGTATTTTCGTTCACTTTTAAAAGAGTAGGACAGCATCTTATCTTTCGTTATCCAATCCACATGCATCATGTCATGACAAATTCCAAGAGGTCGACGCCAAACATCTGCCACAATATTACCGGAAAAAATGGATCGTAAAGTGACGCAGTCACTTCATGATCCATAACTCTTACGGTAATAGTGTAGACTAAGCACTCAGGAAATAGTGAAGACTATAGGCATTTAAAGTGCGCTTAATGCTTTTCCTATCATCAATCTTTATGGTCATTGTGGAAATGTTCTTTGGCTTCTCCGATCTTTTCTTGAGCTTCGCCTTTTAATTTATCGAATTTACCTTTCGCTTCTAACTTTGTATCGCCAGTTGCATTACCAATTTGATCTTTTGTTTCACCTTTTGCTTTGTTTACTGCTCCTTTTACTTTGTCAGATAATCCACTCAATCAAATTCCTCCTCTAAATTATTGTTCTAGTATTTATTTACCCTTTTGAGGAGTTATGAAACTTATTCTATAATTTTAAACTGCTTAAGCATGGAGTTGAATCTTGCTCCATGACCTTCCGATGCTTCTAGGAAGTACTTTTCTGTTATAACAAAGCTTCCGCCATTTTTATTATCAATCACGTATACATTTGTAACAGGGCTATTCCATTTGGAGCCGCTAATGCCATGCAACATAAAGCCTTCTACTGGCTCTGTAACGAATTCGGTTTCCGAAATCTTGGTATATTCAGCAGCAAGTTTTGTTTCCAAAGTGTCGACCATTTCTTGTGGCGATATATTTTTAAATTGCTCAATAGTCATGGAAACTTCCGGGTATTTTTCTTCGAGAAGTTCCTTTGTTGTAACTACATCTAATTTTTCGCCTCTCGCGAATTTGTATCTCTCTTCATCAATATAAATAACATATTCCGCCTCTTTCCCTTCTTGAAGAATTACATCTGTTATTTCATTATTACCTTCAACATTTTGTGTAATTTGTTTATGCGGAACAAAGATATCTCTAGTTTTTTTAATTAATGCTATTCCTTCATCTGTTTGAGTGCTAAAAAACATCAATCCAGCACCTAAAATTATTATAAAAGGGAAAATGATTACGTACTTTTTTTGTATCTCCCTTTTGTGCATGTGCATTGTTCCCTCCTTTACAGAATTACTATTATAATTTATGTATATCCTTTTCACCTTTAGAAAACTGGGGAAAATAAAAAAACTGCTTAAAGTTTTACTTTAAGCAGAATGAAAACTTATTTAAACCAACCTTTTTCTTTAAATCGTGCAATCGCCTCGATTCGGTTGCCTACATCTAATTTATCTAGTATGACAGAAATATAGTTACGGACAGTTCCAGTAGTAATGTAGAGCTCACTTGCAATTTCTTTAGTGTTTTTTCCATCTGCAATCAACTCAAGCACTTGACTCTCTCGGTCGGTTAATGGATTATCCCCTTCATATGCAATATCAACTAATTCGGGAGCATAAATACGTCTACCGTCCATAATAATACGAATCGAATTAGCAAGCTCTTCACTAGGACTATCCTTCAGTAAATACCCACTTACATCAGCTTTTCGAGCGCGTTCAAAATAGCCCGATCTAGCAAAAGTAGTTAAGATAATGACTTTGCATTTTTCATCTTTTAATTCATCTGCAGCATCTAACCCACTTTTTACAGGCATTTCGATGTCCATAATACAAATATCAGGTTGCAACTGATGGATTAACTGAAGAGCTTCCTCTCCGTTATTAGCTTTTCCGACAACCTCCATATCCTCTTCTAAATCTAGAAGTGAACCAAGGGCACCAAGCACCATTCTTTGATCTTCTGCTATCACAATTCGAATCATTCATTATTCCTCCTGTCTCGTCTGTTGAATTACATTAGGCACGCAAATATTAAGGGTCGTTCCATTATTAAGTTGAATATCTAAACTACCATTTACAAATTCTAATCGTTCTTTAATTCCTCGAAGGCCATGGCTGTTGGACCAATCCTTTTTCAAATCTAAACCAATACCATTATCATGTACTTTGAGTAAGGTTTCCTTCGCAGATTGTTTGATCGAAATAGAACAAAAAGTAGCGTTACTATGTTTTACAACGTTTGTTATAGCTTCTTTTAAGCACATACTTAGTACGTTTTCTACGAGCAGAGGGGTTCTAACTAGTTTAGGAGTACCGCTCATTTTATAAGTAATTTGTGCTGCAAGAAGAATTTGTTTCACACGAAATAGTTCATCCTCTAGCTTGGTACCTCTCATATTAGTTACAAGTTCACGGACTTCTTTTAAGACAGATCGAGCTGTTTGATTTATATCATTGATTTCATTTTTGGCAGCTTCCGGATTTAATTCGATTAGTCTACTAGCTAAATCACTTTTTAGCCCAATAAGGGAAAGTTTCTGTCCAAGAGTATCGTGTAAATCACGTGCAATACGTTCTCTTTCTTCTATAATCATATATTGGGAAATTCGCTTTTGGGCATCCTCTAACTGTCCTTCTAATACTTCTCGTTTGTTTCGGTTATATGTGTTAAATGGCAATAAAATAACCCCAATTAAACAAATGATTAGGTAAGGTAAATGGGAGAGGAAAAGGTTCATTTGTGTAAAGAAACCAATGATGACTGCTACAATCATTGCTACCAAATGAATACTATAAATTACAAAAAAGCTCGCTCGTTGCTGAATATTTCCGATAAAAAAAGATAAAAAGATGGAGAAATAGATATATCCATACAAAAAAGTCATCGTTACACTGATGGAGATTTCTACAAAAACAAATATAAAAAGAAGCAACCCCTTGGAAGTAAAGGAAAAACGATAAACAACAAAAAATAATAGCAATAAGATTAAACCAATAATAATTTCAAATAAGCTAGAAGATTTGAAAATAAAGAAGAAAGGAAAAACACAAAAAATAATCCACGCATAAATGCTCAACCACGGATATTTAGGGAAGATTTGATACCATTTTGTCAATTACTACACCTCTACTTTGGTTGTACTCTATTTATCCTATTATATAGAAAAAAAACCATTCCTGTCTAAATAGGAATGGTTTTTCGTGAAGTTTATTTTCCTTCAAGACTTGTACTTTTAGCATTAATTTTTACCGCACGTTTAGAATTCTTAATTAAATGCTTAATCTCTTTAAAGCTTACAAAGTTTTTGTTTTTATCGTCAAATAAGCGGAAGTGAATAGATTGTAAGCTAGTTCGTAGATTAATAGTCGTTGCCTTTTGTAAAGGCGGAGTTGATTCATGCGCTTTTTCCAAATTGTAATTTGGAACTCTTGGGCTTAAATGATGCACATGGTGAAAACCAATATTACCAGTTAACCATTGTAGTACTATCGGTAACTTGTAATATGAACTTCCTTCAACCGCAGCTTTTACATAATCCCATTCAGATTCATCTTCAAAATAAGAATCTTCAAATTGATGCTGCACGTAGAATAACCAAATACCAAATGAACCAGCGACGAAAAGAATCGTACCTTGAATGATTAAAAATGCTTGCCATCCAATTAACCAAATCATAAGTGAATAAAGAACAACAATTGAAACGTTTATTAAATAAGTATTGTTACGTTCTTTTGCACGAGCATCTTTACGATTAACTCGATTAGTTACTAAATACAATAAGGCTGGCCCTAAACCGAACATAACAATTGGATTACGATACAATCGATAAGAAAGTCGTTTAATCGGGGAAGCTTGTACATATTCTTCCACAGTCATCATCCATATATCGCCGACACCACGTTTATCTAAATTTCCACTTGAAGCATGGTGGATATTATGTTCACGTTTCCATTTTTCATAAGCAAACATTGTAATGATTCCAGTAACGGTACCTGTAATACTATTTGCTTTCTTATTTTTAAAGAAAGATCCGTGAGTACAATCATGAAATATAATGAAAATACGAACGACAAATCCTGCAGCGACGATTGATAGAGCAACTGTCAACCAAACCGATATATCTAAGCTTAAGTAAGCTAAGAACCAAAGGATAAAGAATGGTGGTATCGTATTTATAATTTGAAAAATACTCTTTTTCAACTCGGAGTTTTCAAATGGTTTTATTTTTTTTCGCAATTCAAGTGTTTTTTCTCTACTCACTATGTTATTCCTCCTAAAAAGAACTATTACCATAACTATAAAGAGAAGCTGATTTTAGGAGTAGGCATAAACGTCAAGTCATAAACATGACAAGTGTCATATAGGTCGTTTAGTACGTAAGCAATAATAGGTCTCGAATTTGAAACAAATATTGCCTAGATGATTGCCCCTAGGAGCGGAGATCAACCTTTTATGTAATAGTAATGAAAAATACCATGAATACTGGGTTAAAATGGCACATTTATATACTTTCTTGTCTTTAAAAAAAGCTGACCGAAAATCGGCCAGCTACTAATATTTATTAGCGATCACGTTTTAATAAACGCAATGTTTCATCAAATTCTTTCTCGATTTCAGCGTTTGGTTTGTATGTTAGTAAACTAACAAGAACAGTTACAATTAAACAAAGAATGAAACCAGGAACGATTTCGTATAATTTAGTTGAAAGAGACTCAATAGAACCCCAGATTACAACAGTTATAGCTCATACAACCATTCCAGATAAAGCACCAGCTGAAGTAATTTTTCTCCAGTAAAGAGAAAGTAAAATTACTGGACCAAATGCTGCTCCGAAACCTGCCCATGCAAACGATACTAACTTTAAGATTGTTTTATGTTCACTCCAAGCTAGAACTGCAGCAATTACAGAAACTAGAAGTACAGCAATACGGCCATAATTTACATATGTTCGATCAGATGCATCCGTTTTAATAATTGCTTTGTATAAATCTTCGATTAATGCTGAAGAAGTTACGATTAGTTGAGAAGAAATTGTACTCATAATTGCTGCTAAAACTGCTGCAAGTACTAGTCCGGCGATAAACGGATGGAAAATGATTTGTCCTAGAGCGATAAATACTGCTTCAGGACTTGTTAAAGTGACACCAGGATTTTGCTTAAAGTAAGCAACACCGACTAACGCAGTGGTAATTGCTCCACCTAAACTTAAAATCATCCACCCGATGCCAATACGACGTGCTTGTTTTGTTTCTTTTACAGAATTTATTGCCATAAAGCGAACGATAATATGAGGCTGACCAAAGTATCCAAGACCCCAAGCTGCTGTAGAAATAACACCTAGGAAAGTGGTACCTGCGAAAAGACTTAGATGTTTTAGATCTACGGATTTAATTGTATCAACTGTTTCTCCCAATCCACCTGTCAAAAATACTCCGAAAATAGGTACACATATTAATGCAAGGAACATTAAAAGACCTTGAAGGAAATCTGTATAACTAACCGCCAAAAATCCTCCAAAAAGTGTGTATGCCACAACTACTGCAGATACAACTAAAAGACCTGTGTGATAATCAAGTCCAAAAGAGCTCTCAAAGAATACGCCACCTGCTACCATACCTGAAGATACGTAAAACGTGAAAAATAATAAAATAATGAGACCTGAAGCTATACGTAATAAACGAGATGATTGTTTTAAACGACTTTCTAAATAACTTGGGATTGTAATAGAATCATTGGACACTTGTGTATACACACGTAGTCTTGGGGCAACGAATAACCAGTTTAAATACGCTCCAATTGTAAGACCAATTGCAATCCAAGCTTGTCCCATCCCGGAAAGATAAATCGCTCCAGGTAACCCCATTAATAACCAGCCAGACATATCAGCAGCTCCTGCACTTAATGCAGTAACAGCTGGACCAAGTGAACGTCCACCTAACATGTAATCCGTTAAATTCGCAGTTTTTTTATACGAATACCAACCGATAACTAGCATTGCGACCATATAGATAACTATGGCAGTAAGTTGATAAGTTTCTGATGACATAACCATCCTCCTCCCATATTTATCATATCATTCCAAACAAAGAAATGCATTAATTATTCTGACAATTGTTTTTTGGCGACTCTCTAATGATAAAATAGTGTTATCAGATTACGAAAGGGGCTTTTCCATTGAAACTTTTTCATACCGCAGATTGGCATTTAGGAAAACTCGTGCAAGGTGTATATATGACGGGAGAACAACGCTTTGTGTTAAATCAGTTTTTGGAAGCAATTGATATAGAAAAGCCAGATGCAGTTATTATTTCTGGTGATCTGTATGATCGTGCAGTTCCTCCGACAGAAGCTGTGAACTTATTAGATGAAATACTAGATGAAATCGTATTAAAGCGAAATACACCTGTATTAAGTATTGCTGGAAATCACGATAGTCCGGGACGTCTAAATTTTGGCAGTATGCTAATGAAAGAAACAGGATTACATTTAGTAGGTCAATTAAATAAACAATTAAAACCCGTTATATTAAAAGATGAATTTGGAGAAGTACATTTTCATTTAATCCCATACACAGATCCATCTCAAGTACGTCATCTCTTTGAGGATGAAACAGTGACTAATCACCAAGAAGCAATGAGAAGAATTGTAGAGGAAATCGAAAAAGAGCTAGATCCAACAAAAAGACATGTGTTAGTTGGACATGCATTTGTTACTCCACATGGTGAGCAGGAGGAAAACACGAGTGAATCTGAACGACCACTTGCTATTGGCGGGGCAGAGTATGTGGAAGCTGGGTTGTTTAAACACTTTCACTACACGGCACTTGGACATCTTCATCAAGCACATTTTGTATTGAATGAAACGATACGGTATGCAGGCTCACCATTGAAATATTCCATTTCGGAAGAACATCATAAAAAAGGTTTTTATATAGTCGATTTAGATAAGGTAGGAAATGTCATCATTGAAAAACGATTACTGACACCTAATCGTGATATGCGAACAGTGGAAGGCTATATGCAAGACATCTTACAACAGCCATTAAGTGAAGATTTTGTGTTTGTAAAGTTACTCGATGAAACGCCGGTTCTATCACCAATGGAGCAAGTAAGAACTGTATATCCAAATGCGATGCATGTTGAACGAAAGGCATTTCATCCCACTGCTTTGTCAGGAGAAAAGGAACAATTAAGTCGCCGGAAAACGGATGATTTTACGTTATTCCAAGCATTTTATGCGGAAGTTAGCGGAAAAGAGCCGACTGAAGAGACGGAAAGATTGTTTAAAGAAGTATTAGAGAATTTAATGATAGAAGAACGTGAGGGAGGGATCAAAGCATGAAGCCACTTCAGCTAAAAATGACTGCGTTTGGTCCGTACAAATCAACTGAAACAATTGACTTTACAGAGTTACAGCAAAATCGATTATTCGTTATTTCAGGTGCAACTGGGGCGGGAAAAACGACTATATTTGATGGGATATGCTTTGCATTATATGGATATGGGAGCGGAGAAGATCGAAAAGACACAAAAATGATGCGTAGTGATTTTGCAACGGATGAGATTCATACATCTGTGGAACTAACATTTGAAATGCATGGTCGTGTGTACCGGATTTTACGACAACTTTCTCATATCAAAAAAGGAAACAAAAGCGCAACAGGAGAAAGATACGAATTTTTTGAAATAGTGGATTCAGGGGAAACACCAGTTGTGGATAGACAAATCGTATCCGAAATAAACAAAAAAGTAGAAGAAATTATTGGACTAACGCAAGATCAATTTAGCCAAATAGTAATGCTTCCTCAAGGTGAATTTAGAAAACTACTAACTTCTCAAACGGAAAACAAAGAAGCTATTTTACGTAAAATTTTCAAGACAGAGCCTTATAAAATGTTTAACGAGAGATTGAAGGATAAAAAGCTCATTGCAGAAGCTGAGTTGAAAAAAGAAGAGTTAGCTCGAAATAGTTACACAGAGCAAATACTTGCTTCATTTCCTATTCGAGAGTCTAGCGTATTTGAATTGATTGAGTCCAGTAGTTTTAATACGTATCAGCTAGTAGAAGCATTAAAAGAAGAAACCATTTTTTACAAAGATAAGATACAAACAGATGAGATTGCTTACAACGAAGCATATGATAAACACGCAACCAAACTTGCAACTTATCATGAAGCGAAAGCGGTAAATCACCGTTTTATAGAGTTGGAAGAAAAAGAACAAAGACTGAAAAACCTCTTAGAACAAGCAACGGAATATGCCGACAAGCAAAAGAGACTAGAAGCGGCAGAACGAGCGAGTACGATAGAAACAGTGGAAGGTTATTATGCAGAATCGAAGCAAGAAGCCAAAGATAAATCTGAGCTGCATAAAATGGCGAAAACAAAAGTTATAGTAGCAGAAGAAACGGTTAAAAAAGTGGAAATTGCTTATACAATTGAAGCTAATAGAAAAGAAGCTCGGGAAAAAAGTGTCGAGACCCTTACGCAGTTAAAGACATTACTACCATTATTTGAAGAACTAGAAACAAAAAGAATAGAAATGACTGGTTTAGAAATGAGAACCGAAGAATTAAACAATGAAGTAATAACAAGAACGAACCTATTCTTAGAAGAAAAAAAGAAATGTACATCCTTAAAAGAAGCAATAGAAATGCTAGAAGAACAGGTAGAACCTTTAGACAACCAAGTTCAGCAGCTTTCTTATTTGCAAGAAAAACATAATTTTATACAAGAATTAATAATGACTGAGAAGCATGTACAAGGCTTAATATTAGAAGAAGCGAAACGAAATACCATTTTTCAAGAAATGCTACGAGTTTATAAAGAAGAAGAAAATAAATGGATGAATAACCAAGCAAGCATCCTTGCTTCCAAACTTGTAGCAGGAGAAGCTTGCCCGGTTTGCGGAAGTAAGGAACATAAAAGAGAAGGTTCGGAAATACAAGCTCATGCTGTAAATCAAGAAGATATGCAAAATATAAAAAGTCAGTTAAATAAGCAAGAATCAAGTTTCTTAAAAGCTCGTTCCCAAAGAGAAACTGCACAAGAAACGCTAGATATGATGCAAGTACGGATTGAGGAACTCCAATTATCTATTGAGGAAGTTGATCTTCTTAAAAGAGATGTAGAAGAACTTGAACAAGAAGTAAGTAGACTTCGATTTGAAAAAGACAGGCTAGTCAGCTTACGAGCACCATATAAAGAAAGCGTCCTAAATTTAGAAAAGTCGGAGCAGAATAAAAAGAAAGCGGAGAATTCCTATCAACTACAAAAAAGCTTGTTAGAGCAAGCAAAAGCAGTTTATGAATCTAAAAAAGCATCCATTCCAGCAAACATATCGACATTACAAGAACTTAGAGATCAAATAAAAGATGCAAAAGAGTATAAAGAACAGTTAGAAAATAGTTGGGATCAAGTACAAAAAGAACAAAAGTCTGCGACAGAAGCTTTTACAAAAGCACTATTTACGCTAGAGCATGCTGCAGAAGGAGCACAAGAAGCCCAGGAGAAAAGAGAAAAAGCGTATGTACAATTGATAGAGGCATTAAAAAAAGCAGGATTCGATACTATAGAGTTGTTCATTGAGGCAAAAATGCCTGAACTTAAACGAGAAACTTTAAAGGAGCAGTGCAATCTATACTTCCAAACACTTCATACCCTTAAAGAGCAAGTAAAAGAAGCACAGGAGCAGCTTATTAGTAAAACAAAAGTGGAATTAGCTCCAATAGCGGAAGAGTTGGTTAAACTAAAAGTTGCCTATGAAGAAGCATTTCATATGATGAACAGCTCTAAGGGATATGAAAAAGCAGGGCTTGAATTAGAAGAAAAAATTACATCTTCAAGTTCTCGAATTTCTAAATTAGAGCAGCAATTAAGTCTAATTATTGATTTGTATGACATGCTTAGAGGTCAAAACCATTCTAAAATATCGTTTGAACGGTATGTGCAAATCGAATATTTAGAACAAATTGTACAAGCAGCCAATGAACGACTCAAGCATTTATCAGGTGGACAGTATTATTTAATAAGAAGTGAACGGCAAGAAACACATGGTAAACAAAGTGGTCTTGGCCTAGATGTATACGACGCTTACACTGGTCAAATGAGAGACGTGAAATCACTATCTGGTGGTGAAAAGTTCAACGCATCTCTATGTCTTGCACTTGGAATGGCAGACGTCATTCAAAGTTTCCAAGGAAGCATTCGAATTGATACGATGTTTATAGATGAGGGCTTCGGTTCCTTGGATGAAGAATCTCTAAATAAAGCAATTGATACATTAATTGATTTACAAAAATCAGGTAGGATGATTGGCGTAATATCTCATGTATCGGAGTTGAAGGCAGCAATACCTGCAATTTTGGAAGTAGAGAAACTAAAAGCAGGTTATAGTAAGACGAAATTTGTTATTAAGTGAATGAATTTCATAATTAAAAGTTAGATTATAAAACACGAACAATATTAAAGTGAAATATGAGAATATGTATAATATACTCTTCATAAATTAGCATGATTTCCGCTGCAGGAGGACGCTTTCTGCCTGTGAGCGATGAGCCATCACCGCCTGCCGATCCAATCAATAAAATAATTATTATTTGTGTTTTCATATATGAAATTAACTCAAGTAATAGAATTCTTTCAAAGTCTAAAGAAAAATTGAGAGTATTCATTAATAAACGCAGAACATATATCCTAGGACTCTATTAAAAGAACACCTTGTCTGCACAAATTCAAGAAGGTAAACATTCGCAATAAGATTACAGAAAAAAGAGGAGCAGGAAGTGACGATATCTCTTCCTGCTCCTCTCGTATTCTAATGATCAGCACACTTAGAACAACAAGATGCGCTAAAGGGAGCTCGGGCTTTTCTTTATATAATTTTGAAGTGATGCTAAAAAGTCTTCTTCATTGTCAACATCAAGCATGTTAAAGCCAGAATCACCTTCAGAGTCTAAGATTGAAGGATCTGAACCATGTTCATAAAGAAGATATGCCATATTATAATTTTCGTTATATAATGCAGCGGTTAGTGCATTCGAATAATCATCGGATGTGTTTGGGTTAGCCCCCGCATCTAACAATAACTCTACAATAGAATCATCGTTATCGTATACTGCCCAAAGAAGTGCGGTAGTTTTCTCTGAATCTTGTTCCTCTAAATTTACCCCATTAAGGATAAGCTCTTTTACTTTCTTCTCATCTGCATCTGAAACTGCTTCCATTAAAGGAGTTTGTGAGGTGTCTGAAAAGTAAGAGTCTCCTGTAAATGTTTCTCCTAAAATGTTTCCGGAGAATAAATTTGCATAGGTGAATATCCCAGTAGTAAAAAGAACAACTGCTGCAATGTACACTGTAAAGAAAATTCCCAGTAATGCACCTATACCTAGTGCAATTTTTGTTGAGTTTGAATAATACTTAGGTGTTCCTTCTATTTGCATGAAGTTACCTACTGCTTGTATTCTCTTGGGTAAAAGCGGGTGGCTTGATAGTACCTCACCCAACCAAACTGCGACATTCGATTCGGTATGTATTTGTTCTAAATAGGCATCCTCATTTACTTCTTTGTAAAGCTTTTTCCCAACACCGAGAATTGTAAGTGCTTTTTTTGCTGCTACCCCATTTTGTATATAGTAAGCTGCTTCAGTGTCACAAGTATATTCGCATGAACGGCTATATGCTTGAGAAAGAAATGGAATAAATTGTGCAGGTGCGATTAATATACTTTTCCATACATGCCTACGTTTCACATGAGAAAGCTCATGAGCAATGATAAAATCTAATTCTGCTTCTCCATGTTGTCTAGCAAGCTCGAATACTTCTGAATAAATGACAACCATGTTTCTTCCAAGAAACCTTGTTGCAAATGCATTAAATGCACCTTCAGAATGAATTACAAATACATCTGGAACTTTCTTTAACCCCATTTTAGAAGACAAATCTACTACTCGCTCATATACATCTGGAAACTGCTTCTCACTAATACGTATCCCATTACCACGGATAGAACCTAGCATAATGGCATTTGCATATAATAGTACGACTAAAATTATTAATAGAATAGCAATTCCAAATAAAGAAGCGACAGCGAATATGTACAATAGTACACTAAAAATAATGCTCAATATAAAATAGAGCATCTCTCTATTAGATCTTAACTCTTTAGATGACAATAGTAGTTTCCCCCTCTTGAAATACTTAATTAATCTAACAAATGGTGTGATAGCAGTCAACACAAAATATTCATGACTTTCACACATTTCACCTATTTTACATATTATTTTTACAAGAGGTGGTGAAAAATGCGCGATGAAAAAGGGGTCATACGTTATGATCCTTATGAAACGGAACAACAGGAATGGAAGAAACAACAAGTAAAAGAACGGGCAAAACAACTACTAACGATCATCTCTCCAATATTCATTCTGTTACTATGGGAAGTCTGTTCTAGAACCGGTATTCTTGATATTCGATTTTTCCCTCCACCTTCAGCTATAATATCTACATTTTTCGATCTAGCAGCTACCGGATTGTTATGGACCCATATATCGGTATCTTTATATAGAATTGCAGTAGGCTTTTTATTAGGCGTGATCCCAGGAGTAATCATTGGTTTATTAATGGGGTTGTATGCACCAATTAGACATTTTATCTCTCCTATTGTTATGGCTTTCATGCCAATACCTACCCTGGCTCTAATGCCAATCATTATTATTCTTTTCGGAATTGGTGACTTTTCAAAAGTAGTAACGATTGCAGGTAGCGTATTTTTCCCAGTTGTCATTAATACTGTTGCTGGTGTATTAAATATTGAAAAAGTACATCTAGATGTAGCAAAAAATTACGGAGCAAGTCCAAATGATTTTTTCTTTAAAATAGCTTTGCCTGGTGCCCTCCCTGTAATGCTAGAAGGAATTCAGATGGGGCAGGCGATTGCATTACTCACAATTGTTGCTGCAGAAATGATGGGAGCAACTTCAGGAATTGGGTATTTAATATGGACTTCTTATAAAGCATTTATGTTAAAGGAAATGTTTGTTGGTTTAGTACTCATTTCATCCTTTGGTTTTCTGTTTTCCCTTTTGTTACGTGGGCTGCAAAAGAAAATCGTCCCATGGAGGTGAGTAGTTGAGTGAAATTGTGAAAATTTCCATAGAAAATTTAACAAAAGTATTTTATAAGAAAAATAACAGTGTAACGGCGGTCAAAAATGTGTCACTCCAAATAAAAGAAGGGGAATTCGTCTGTTTAGTAGGACCCAGTGGTTGCGGAAAAACAACCCTACTACGAATATTAGCAGGCTTAGAATTACCAAGCTCAGGTACATTTACAATTGACTCCGATACTAACGAAAGGCCACTACAATCGATGGTATTCCAAGAAAAAGGGGTTATTCCTTGGTTAACAGTGGAGGAGAACGTTGCGTTTGGGCTTAAGATGCGGCATTTACCCAAGGATTTTGTTCGAAAACAAACAGATTATTATTTGCAAAAAGTAGGTTTAAGTAAATTTTCCAAACTTTACCCTAAAGAGCTTTCGGGTGGGATGAAGCAAAGAATTAGCATTGCTAGAGCATTTGCAAATGACCCCGAAATTTTGCTCATGGATGAACCATTTGCAGCATTAGACGAACAAAATAAATTTATTTTGCAGGATGAACTGCTTTCAATTTGGTCTGAAACAAAGAAGACGGTGTTATTTATTACCCATAGCATTGATGAAGCATTGTTATTGAGTGATCGCATCGTTTTAATGAGTGCGCATCCAGGAGAAATTATAAAAGAGATCACTGTACCTGTACCAAGACCAAGAACGATGGAACAAGTTCGAGCTAATACGAAGATGGCTGAGCAATTCATTACTATTTGGAATCATTTGCAACAAGAAGTACAGCGATCAAGAAGATAAGGGAGGAAATCTGTGAAGAAACGTTGGTTGATTTTACTCGCA
This sequence comes from Psychrobacillus sp. NPDC058041, assembly GCF_042885655.1. Classification (NCBI taxonomy): domain Bacteria; kingdom Bacillati; phylum Bacillota; class Bacilli; order Caryophanales; family Bacillaceae; genus Psychrobacillus; species Psychrobacillus sp. NPDC058041. Next base: position 267,970 of record NZ_JBHVRO010000005.1, on the reverse strand, counting down.
TCGATTGTTTTAGTATTAGGTGCGTGTTCTTCCAAAGAAAAAGTAAGTACGAATGGGATGGATGATGAAGTAAATAAAAAGAATCCTTCCGGCGACTTGGCTCCTCTTGAAAAGAAAGTGAAAGTAGTTATCGCAGAGGATGGAGCGGCATCTGGAGCAGGCTTCTATATAGCAAAAGAAAAGGGATATTTTGCCGACTATAATATTGAAGTAGAATTTGCTCAGTTTGGAAATAGTGATGAAATGTTACCGGCCCTTGCATCTGGTGATGTAGATATTGCGGGAGGAGTATCGACAGCGTCGTTCTTTAATGCGATAGCACAAGGAATAGACGTGAAAATTATTGCAGATAAAGGGCATAATGTACCTGGGAAATCCTATTTTTCATTTGTTATTGGAAACGAAATGAAGGACAAAATTAAGGAATATAAAGACTTTAAAGGCAAACGTATCGCAGTTTCTTCCAAAAATTCAATTGACGAATACATTTTTTGGGAAATGCTAAAGCATGCTGGACTCACAACCGACGATGTTGAGTTTGTTTTGCTTGGAGATTTTGGAAGTATGTTAGGAGCTATTGAAAATGGTTCAGTCGATGCAGCACTTCAAATTGAGCCTTTGATTGCAAAGGGAATAGAAAATGGATTTCATGTTCGCTTTGGAGATACGACCGATTATGCTCCAGAATCACAAATTGCAATGGTACTTGGATCACCAAAATTTATGAATGATGAAAAAAATGTATCTTTGCGCTTCATGACGGCATATTTAAAAGGAGTACGGGATTATAATGATGCGTTCTTTAAAGGAGAAGGAAAAGCAGAAGTAATCGACATTATGACAAAGTACACAGCCTTAAAAGATCCAGCATTATGGGAAAAAGTTTTTGTAACTGGTCTCGATCCAGATGGGAAAATGTTTTTGGATGACGTTGTGAAACAGTATGATGCATATAAAGCGAATGGAGCAATCAGTGGAGACGTAGACTTCGACAAAGCAGTAGATACGTCTATTACAGAAAAAGCAGTAGAAATTCTAGGGAAATATAAGAAATAAACGTCCAATAAACATTGGGCGTTTTTTTATAAAATGAGCATTATAGGATACAATGGGAAATATCGAATGTTAAATGGGGTGCATAGGATGGTAAGTGTTTTAGTAGATGCAGATGGATGTCCGGTAGTAGACTTAACAATTGAAATAGCAAAAAAATTTGGACTAAAGGTGACATTGCTATGTGACACAGCACATTATATGCAACGTGAAGGTGCGGAAACGATAATGGTATCAAAAGGTGCAGACGCAGTCGATTTTGTATTAGTAAATAGAGTGAATAAAGGAGACATTGTTGTTACGCAAGATTACGGGCTAGCTGCAATGGTATTAGCTAAAAAAGGTTTTGCAATCGATCAGAATGGACGTTGGTATACACCTGAAAATATTGATCAGCTTTTAAATAGCCGTCATATATCGAAAAAAATTAGGCAGGCTGGAGGCCGTTTAAAAGGTCCTAGAAAGCGTCAAAAGGAAGATAATGAAAGTTTTGAAATGCATTTTCAAAGGCTATGTGAGCATGCATTAAATAATTGAAATCATTGTTCTAGCAGCCTACGTACTCTAATTCCCATCTCAGGATTATTTGTATAAGCACCATTTGCTTTTAAATTTATTGCTTGTTTCATTTCTATCTCACTTGAAATGGAATAAAGGAGAATATGCAAACCGTTTAGTTTAACCTCCTGAATAAAATCTTTATCGACAGAGCTAATGTTCACCCCAATACCACTTGCGTAAGTATTTAAACGTTTATAATCCTGTATGGAAAGGGCTGCTTCCTCTTTGAAACTAAATAGCTGGATAAGAGGAAGTTTAGGCTCTAGTTCATGAACTTTTAGTAAACTCCTACCATCGAAAGATTCAATTACAATTTTTGGGAATTCTTCATCTACATAAATTAGTTTATATTTTTTTATAAGTGCAACTAGCTTTTCTTCCATGCCTTCGTATATACCAGGTGATTTCATTTCAATATGGTAATTCACACTGTCTCCAAAATAAGAGAAAATTTCATCCAATGTAGGGATGTTTAGATATTTGTATTCACTATTTGCTAAACTAGGATAGTTGTTATTAAACCATCTTCCCGCATTTAAAAGCTTCAATTCGTCTAATGTATATTCTTTTACAAATCCTTTACCATCTGTTGTACGATCTACTTTTTCATCATGCATAGCAACTAGCTCACCGTCTTTGGTCATTTGTAGATCAACTTCAATATAATCTGCATCTGCTTGTTGTGCAATTTCGTAAGCAAGAATGGTGTGCTCAGGCGCATATGTAGAAGCACCTCGATGTGCAATGATTAAGAAACTCTCAGTGGAAAGAGGTTCTATACTTTTTTCATTGCCATAACATCCAATCATTAAAAGGAAACATGTTGGAATAATGAATAGCTTTCGCATAAAAACCCCTTTCAAGATATTAATAATGTATTTGACTTCTAGATTTTCTATTACCTTTGCGTTTTTTGATAATAAAAAGAAAACTATCTATTTAACAAATGCCCGCATTTTTGATATATTAAATCGGATGGACAAAATTTAATAAAGGTGGAGTAAAAAATGGACACACATGCATACAGAGTATTACTTTACTATAAATATGTCCCGATTGAAGATCCAGTAACATTTGCGCAAGAACATCTTGCTGCTTGTAAAGAACTTGGGTTAAAAGGGCGTATTTTAGTATCCGACGAAGGAATTAACGGCACATGTTCGGGAACAATTGAACAAACCGACGCATACATCGACATGATGAAAGCGGACAAACGTTTCGCGGACATGGTATATAAAATAGATGAAGCGGAAGGGCACGCATTCAAAAAAATGCATGTTCGTCCTAAGCAAGAAATCGTACATTTAGGATTAGAAGAAGATATTAATCCGAATGAATTGACTGGGAAGTATCTTTCTCCAAAAGAATTTTTCGAACAAATGCAAGCAGAAGATACAATAGTAATCGATGCTCGTAATGACTATGAATTTGACCTAGGACACTTCCGAGGGGCGATTCGTCCAGATATCCGCAACTTCCGCGATTTACCTGAATGGATGCTTGAGAATAAAGAAATGTTCGAAGGTAAAAAAGTGCTAACTTATTGTACAGGTGGAATTCGTTGCGAAAAATTCTCAGGCTGGTTAGTTCGTGAAGGCTTTGAAGGCGTTGGACAACTACACGGTGGTATTGCAACTTACGGAAAAGATCCAGAAGTTCGTGGACAACTATGGGACGGACAAATGTACGTATTTGATGAGCGTATTGCTGTTCCAATCAACCAAGTGGAGCATGTAGTAGTAGGAAAAGACCACTTCACTGGTGAGCCATGTGAACGTTATGTAAACTGTGCAAACCCAGATTGTAATGACAAAATTCTATGCTCAGAAGAAAACGAACACAAATATTTACGTAGCTGTTCAGATGAATGCCGCGTACACCCACGCAACCGCTATATTGTAGAACATAACTTATCCGAAGAAGAAGTAGAAGCAAGATTAGCTGCAATTAAAGAAATGGTATAAGAATCACCGAAATCCCACGCTACTTTGAATAGCGTGGGATTTTTTTGGGTTTAATGAGAACAAACTCTCAAATACCCACCATCTATCCAGTATGGGCTTATTGTATTCACATTGTATGTTTTTTATTAATTGAAAGCCTTCTAAATACATAAGCTTATTACAGAATTGTTACTGGTGCCAGGCACCAGTAACAATTCTGTAATAAAGGGAATTTCCGTACTTGTAGCGAAGTTTAACTAGAGTTCGTTTTTAACAATAGAATGGGGGAACGTATATGGCAATCGAAGTGAAGAAAATTTCAGATTTGAAAGAAGTCGACGTAACCAAACTAATTCAAGAAAGCGAAAAAGAAGGATATCGATTCGTATCGAGACTAGCATCAGAATATGAGGATGGTACGAATAGGTTCAGTGAACAAGGAGAGGCTCTATACGGAGTTTGGGAAGACCAAGAGTTAGTAGCTATTGGTGGATTAAATCGAAACATAACGGGTCCGGGGGAACAATCTGCTCGACTACATCGTTTTTATATTTTACCAGAACATCGTAGAAAGGGTGTTGGAAGCCAACTATGCAAAGCCATATCGGAAGATGCGAAAGGGCAGTTTAAAGAGATTACAACGAAAACTGAATCTGCTAAAGCGGATGCCTTTTATCGTGCCAATGGATTTGCATTTGAGGAACGATCACCTGACACTACCCATGTAATGAGTTTAGAATAGAAAAGGAATGACACAAATGAACGATCAACAACTTTTAGAGAAATTTCCTTTAATAAAAAATATGCAAAATACCGAAGAAGTTATTTGGATGAATCCGAATCTAATAAACGCTGAAGAAGCAATAAAAAAAATAACTGTCACAAATGAAATGGTGCAAGATGCAAGCGATCGATTAGATCGCTTTGCATCTTATTTACAAATTGCTTTTCCAGAGACAGCAGAAGCAAAAGGCATTATTGAGTCTCCGATTGTTGCTATTCCTACAATGGCGTCTGCAATGAAAAAAATATTCCAAACTGACTTTGATGGTGAGCTACTATTAAAATGCGACAATGCTTTACCGATTTCAGGCTCCATTAAAGCAAGAGGTGGAATTTATGAAGTGCTGAAACTTGCGGAGACTTTAGCAATTCAAGAAGGTTTGTTGAAGGAGACGGATGATTACGCGGTTCTTGCAAATAAAGAGCTAAAACAGTTTTTTTCAGGCTATTCTATTGCAGTTGGATCAACGGGAAACTTAGGCTTAAGTATTGGGATTATGAGTGCGAAGCTTGGTTTTCAGGTTACAGTGCATATGTCTAGCGATGCGAAACAATGGAAAAAAGACATGCTTCGTGCAAAAGGTGTAAAAGTCATCGAATACGCTTCGGACTATAGCATTGCTGTAGAAGAAGGTAGAAAGCAAGCAGCAAAAGATTCGACATGCTTTTTTATCGACGATGAAAATTCAACAGATCTATTTGTTGGATACGCAGTTGCGGCAAGTAGATTGAAAAAACAGTTGGAGCAGCAAGGGAAAAAAGTAGATGAGAAAAATCCGTTATTTGTTTATTTACCTTGCGGAGTTGGTGGGGGTCCAGGAGGTGTTGCATTCGGCTTGAAGTTATTATTTGGAGATCATGTCCATTGCTTTTTCGCAGAACCGACGCACTCTCCTTGCATGCTGCTTGGCCTTATGACAGGATTGCATGAAAATATAGCTGTAAGTGATATTGGTTTAGACAATAAAACAGATGCGGATGGGCTAGCAGTTGGGCGACCATCTGGATTTGTAGGTAAAACATTAGAACAGTTAATAGATGGTAGCTACACAATACGTGACAAAACGATGTATCGATTACTAGCACTTTTAGTAGATACAGAAAAAATTCAGCTAGAACCATCTGCACTTGCTGGAATGACAGGACCTATTCATCTAGCTGAAAAAGGGTTTAACCAAGAGAATGCTACACATATTGTATGGGCAACTGGAGGAGGCATGGTTCCTGAACATGAGAAGGTAGCTTATTATGAAAAGGGAAAACAATATCTTAACTATTAGAATGATTTTTTGATTCTTCCAATAGTGCTTGTTTCTTTTCAATTAATAAAAATGCTTCGTTTTCAAGTTTCATCATTTCAATTTCTAATTTTTTCTGTTTTACTTGATATTCTTTTACCGTAGCATATGCTCCCAAACCAAGTGATCCTAATATGATCATTGGGAAAATGGAAAATATCAATATTTCAACCAATATTTATCACTCCTTTAATTATATGTAGTATAACAAATATAAAGTTAATAAACATACTATTTATTCCAAGCGGTTGAATAATAATTGCTCTATATACTGCAATAAATGGTCCCTAAATGTCTCCTTGACTTTAGGGACTATTTTAAAGAATAAGAGAGTATGATCAATTTTTATGCCATGAACAAGTTGATTTCCGCTGTAGATAGACGCTTTCCTGGGGGCATCAAGCCGCTTCCCTTGCTCCTGCGCAAAGCTCGTCGCAGAAAAGATTTTGCTCCTGCGGTTACTCGTAGCAGAAAAGATTTGTGGCGTCCGCCATAGCGGAAATCAACCATTTCTAATTTCTCTTGTTAAAAGGGCCGGGCATCTTTTTGCCCGGTTTTTCTTATCTTTTAATTTGTACTCATAAAAATAAGGGAATTTTATAATAGATGGCGTAGAGAAGATTTTTTAGAATAAAAGTATTAGTAGTTAATCCAAACAGTCGACTTGCAACTGAAGCGATTCCAAGTAAAATGTGCGAAGCTTTCAAGACAGATTTAAAGGCATTGGAGTTATTGCATAGAGAGTGAAAGATTTATATTCCACTACGTTTTCCTAATTACTTTCTAATCTTTTAATATCAAGTGGATCAAAAGTAATCTTATATTCCTTGTGTAGCTTAAAAAGACCATATTTCTCGATATAATAATCAATTACACTTTTTAAGTATTCAGGTGTTATTTCAAGGTTAGTGCACATTTCCTCTAATGTTGTTTGGCTCCTTACATAACAATCAATTAACTGGTCCAAAGAAACAATTTTTTCATAACCCCATCTGCGTGCAATTTGCTCTAGTTTGATACTTCTCAAATCATTCAATTCAGTAATATCGCCGTAAGTTGTTTCGTAATGACCAAGCTCTTCTGCTAATATACAATGCTTCTCATATTTGTTTTTTAATATATCAATTTCAATCACGTTATCGTAATATAAACCGGGTAGCCCCTTAGGTAATACCTTTTCAATTATTTTAATATGTGGATACTCCATCATCAGTCGATCATATGTCATATAAACACCTCATTAACCGCGCTGCGATTTAATAAACTCAATATATTTTTTAATATCTTTCATTTCTTCCTCTGTTACATCATCATCAATGTGAGCTGCGATAGTTACGATATTTTTTTTCTCATCTGCTCTCTCCGGGTTTACTTCACCTAAAAAGTACTGTCCTGGAACTTTAAAAAAGTCTGCAAGTAACCGAACGAACTCCAATTTAGGATCAGCTTCTCCATTTTCCCAACGACTTATTGAGCTTTTACTAATTTTACTCCCATATTTAGCGTTTAAAGAATCTGCTAATTGTTCAATTGTTAGTTCTCTGTTCAATCTTAGCTCTCTTAATAGTGCGCCGAAATTATTCACTGTTGTTATCTCCTTAAATAGTATCTATACGTAATATACTATTACTAAATTTCCGGAAATGCAACTTTTAGTTCCGTTTTAGGAAATAATCATTGACATAGATTTAAAATAATAATATGCTAATGTTGTTCCGTAAACGGAACTTAGGTTGGATAAACGGAACATAGGTTGGATAATACTTTACTGAAATTCCGTTTTAGGAAAATGAAAAAGTTACTTATATTCATTATTGAAATGTAGCTACGGACAGTAATATTAACTGTCCAAACCAATTATTTAGGAGGGACTGACTTTCATGAGAATGAAGGAACTAGAAATAGACTCCCAAGGAATCTTATATCTCAATACAACAAAATTGCCATTGCCTTGTGTAATAGTACTGAGTAAAGGGAAAGCGAAATTAACAGAGTTACCTCATTTTGCTGATACAACAATTAAGACACATCAAGGAAAAGTAGTACGAGTTAAATGGAATGAAGGAGAAGATTTTTAAATTGTATATAAAAAAACAAAGTCCCACCAGTTATCTGGAGGACAACAAACGATTTCAGCGTTTTTGCTGAGTCATTTGTTGTCCTCTTTTTATTTAGAAAAAAATAAGAGAATGAGAGGTAATTGTAATGTTGAACTGGGCTGATAAATTAATTCAAGAGTATTCGTATCATAAAAAAGAACTGGAGCATTTAAAAGAAAAATTAGACCCAATGAATCCTAAAGACAATGCAGATATCAAAATTATCAATAGCATGATTGAAGATATGTCCTATTCCCTTGAATGGATGAAGAAAGGTAGACGACCAGGTAATCTACATGGTGTGGATAAAAGATCTATATATCAACGACGTGCATTGTTGGATATGGATTTATTTCCAACTATTGAATTGGATACAAAGGAAAGTGTGTTAAGTGAAGAACAGAAAAATCAAATAATAAATATATTAGTTGAGCTTTCTCATAGAGAAAGACAATGCTATTTAATGCATATGGCATATGGTATGAGTCTCACAGAAATTGCAGAGGAATTAAATTTAAAGAAGCGAACAGTGCAGCAATATATTGATCGGGCAAAGGATAAAGTCAAAATGCTCGTTTCTTGACGTACACTTGACGTATCTACCCACCTAGTAGTGAAGAGTGTATTCGTAGACAGTACCGATTGATAAAGAAGCGAAGTCGCGGACGAAATTGTATCTTCGTCCGCTTTTAAAAGAGTAATTTGCCTGGGTGGACAGACATAGGCGCTTGCGCTTTTTTATTATTGAAATTAAAAGGGGTGAAGAAATGGAAAGATGGTTATTTTCAGTGGATAAATTTTTTACCTTGCTGTTTGGAGCATTATTCATTCCCATATTTGAATTTTTTTATGGTAAAGGAGAAGTTGTTATATATACAATGACCGCTCTTACCTTTTTTAATGTCATGGATTGGATTTCAGGCACACGATCAGCCAAAAAAGATAATACATACGCAAGCAAGTACGGAATTGATGGTATTTTTCGTAGTTTATTTATATTAATGCTACCTGCTGGAGGGCATCTAATGGATATGATTACGGGAGTGCCAGGTGTATTCTTTGGAACTTTATCTTTTGGAGTTTTATACCAATTAATTCAATCAATGACTGCTAACTCAATCAGGGCTGGTTGGGGACAGTGGGTCCCAGAATGGCTATTAGTTAAGTTAACCGAATGGGTAAAAGAAGAAATTGAAACAAAGATTTCACGTTCATCCAAACGCAAAAAAGATCTGGAAGGCAAATGATTTGAAAAGCGATCACAAATCGGAAAAGAGATTATTAGGAGTAAAATAGCAAAATTTTCATGCTAGTAAAATCCAAAGAAAACAAAAAAATACTCTGATAGTCAATTTGCAATGAATATTGTCTAACCAAAATATGCTGCCTTCGGGTGGCTTTTTCTTTTGAGGAGGTGATTGTAATGTGATATTCAAAGGTGCGTTCAAGCAAGCATTCTATTCTAGCAATTCAAAACTAATATGAGGTGATAATTATGGTAAAAGTATTTATTGATGCAGGACACGGTGGGACGGATTCAGGCGCAGTAGGAAATGGTTTACAGGAGAAAAATCTAACATTGCAAATTGCCACTAGAGTCAAAGATATTTTAGTTGCTGAATATAACAATGTAAGTGTTTTAATGAGTCGAACAGGAGATCAGACTTTGTCATTGCCTGAACGTACAAATGCAGCCAACGCTTGGGGGGCAGATTTCCTCCTTTCAGTTCACATTAATGCAGGCGGTGGGACAGGCTATGAGGATTATATTTATCCCGGTGTTGGCGCACCTACTACAACCTATCAGAGTACAATTCATACAGAAATATTAAACCTTGTAAATTACACTGATCGAGGCAAGAAACAGGAAAACTTTCATATGTTACGTGAATCAAATATGCCAGCTATTTTGACGGAGAATGGGTTTATTGATAATGTGAATGATGCGACAAAGTTGAAAACAGCATCTTTCATTGAATCAATTGCCCGTGGTCATGCCAATGGAATCGCAAAGTGTTTCAATCTTTCAAAGAAAAGTACAGCAGTTTATCATACTGTAGTAAGCGGTGACACTGTATATTCACTAAGTCAGGCTTATGGGAGCACTATACCACAAATTAAGGATTGGAATGGGCTTGATGCCAATTATACAATTCGTATAGGACAAGTGTTGAGAGTGAAATAAATAATAATTAGCCCTGCTCACTTAGGTGGGCAGGGCTTTATTTGTTGGATTAGCAAAAAAAGGAGAGTTAAAACATAATATTATATTGAATTTTTCTTTTCATGCTCTATCACATATAGAACAAAATGTGTTATACTATTGGTAGAACAAACGTAAGTAGGAGGTAGTGTCATGTTTATTGAAATACAAACTAATTCCACTGTGCCAATCTATTTACAACTTGCTCAGCAATTAATTGAAGGAATGGTAAGAGGAGAATTAAAGCCTGGGGACTCTTTACCATCTGTTAGAGCATTTGCAGCAGATCTTGGGATGAATATGCATACGGTGAATAAAGCATATCATTATCTAGAGGAAAAAGAGTTCATACAAATTGTCGCAAAATCCGGCGTTATTATACAACCAAGTGGAATATCTAAAGCATCTGCCAACCAAAAACAACAAATAGCAGATCAAATAAGACCACTACTAGCAGAGGGGCTAGTATTAAAGCTTTCCGAAGAAGAAATGGTAGAAATGGTTCATGAGCTCATTCGAAACATTAAGGAGGGGGAAAAATGATTATTTTCTTATTTGGATTTATTCTTTTATTTATTACCGTACTACAAGCTTTTACACCAAAATTTTTGAAGCAAACTGAAGTTTTTGGCGTATATGTACCAGAACAGTATACAAAGGAAAAAGCTATCGTTCATTTGAAAAAAAGGTATACGAATATTGTTCTGATAACAGGGCTAGTCATTTTAATAGGGTATCTATTTTGGGCAATTACACAAAAACCGAATGAAGAAACACTAGCTCTTGTAAGTGTAGGAGTTCAATTTACATCTCTTTTTATTAGCATCGGCTACTATTTCATCATGCATATTCGAGTGAAGAAACTAAAAGCAGAACAAGGATGGACAACAGGAAAAAATGAAGTACGCGTAGTGGATCTGCAATTTCAAGAAAAGCTTCGTTTAGTACCGCGAATCGTATTTATCATTCCGATGATTGTTACTATTGGTCTTATCGTGTATACATTTATGAAATATCCAGAAATGCCGGATATGATTCCTACACATTGGGGACCTTCCGGACAACCCGATGCATTTAGTGAAAAAACGTATTTCAGTGTTATTTCGATGCCGCTAATTTTACTAGTGATGCAAGTAATGTTCCTTATGATGAGTGAAGGGATGAAGTTTTCTGGAGCTAAGATCAATCCTTCAAATAAAAAAACTTCCGTTGCACAGCAACTTGCATTTCGTAAATATACAAGCTGGTTTGCATTATTCATCACGTTAATAACAACGCTTTTGATGGGTTATTTGCATTTACAGACGATTCATCCCGAAATTGCATCTCCATGGATTATGTTCACGCTTCCAATTGTCTTTTTAGTGATAACCTTTGTTGGAGTAGGTATTTATACAGTGAAGGTTGGGCAAAGCGGATCACGATTGAAAGTTGGAGGAACAAGTTCTAGTGTAGAAGATAAAATTGCAGTAGACGATGATAAGTACTGGAAAGGCGGTTTGATTTACATTAATAAAAACGATCCAAGTATTTTCGTTGAAAAAAGATTTGGAGTTGGTTGGACAATTAATTATGGTCGACCACTCAGCTGGATTGTTCTATTTGTCCCGATTATCATCATTTTAGTAATTGCATTTAGTTTATAAGTTAAGTTAAATTATAATGTTTATATTTGACCTCTTCGGATGATTGTTACCTTTCTATAAGAATGGGGAAAATTTTATAAGAAACAAATTAAAATAAAATCTGGAGGCGATTAATGTGTTAGTGGTAACAACAGAAAAAATTGAAGGTTATAGAATCGTTGAAGTAAAAGGCCCAGCATTTGGTCTAATTGTAAGAAGTAGAGGCCTTGGCGGGGATATTATGGCAAGTTTAAAAGGATTAGTTGGCGGAGAAATCAAGCAATATACCGCGATGCTGGAGGATTCAAGAAAAGAAGCCATGGATCGTATGATTAAAAACGCTAACCAGATGAATGCCAATGCGATTGTCATGATGCGATATGATTCAGGTGAGATTGGTAAAAATATGAGTGAGATTGTGGCCTACGGAACAGCGGTAGTTGTAGAGAAACTATAATGGGAATCTTTGTTGTAATAGGCATCTATATTGTACAAATTATAGCAGTTCTCGTTTGTATTCTGCTTGGATACTTTATTTATGACAAACGATTTAATCGCAATCATGGAAAAGAAGTTCCTAAAGGTTTTGAGCAAACAGATGAAGTTAATCTGGACCCTGTTACTGGTGAGAAGACTAGAGTATATTATAATTCCAAGACAGGTGAGCGTTTTTATAAAAAAGAAAAGTAGTGACTAATAGATACTTTTCTTGCCACATAACAAAAAGCAGTTTCCTTAGATTTTGGAAGCTGCTTTTCTTGTATAGTTTAAGACGGCTTAGTTTGCCCAAAAGGTACTGTTTTCAAGGTGAATGTATGTGGAGATCCGTTACGACTTACTTCAATACGTATTTCTTTTTCTGGTCCAAATTCTGAAATGATTTTTTCTGCATCATCATAAGAGAATATACCGATATCATTTACACGAGTTATGATATCTCCTACTAAAATATAAGTGTCAGCTGGTGTATTCGGTTCCACTTTCACGACTTTTGTTCCCGATACCTCTTCCAATCTTGATGTTCGATGCAAGACGCCAATCCAACTCTTCCAAAAATTCACTCGTAAATCAATATTGTCTTCAAATACACTTTTTAAATTAAGCATGAATTGATATGTTCCAAATAACATATTTTCCATTTGCATCAAACCAATATCACCTGCCCAAGAACCCGTATATTCTATACATACTAATGATCCTTTATCTTGAGGAGTTATTTTCCAAATTGTTAAATCACTATCTTCCCCTTGAAGCACCAACTTTTGGTTTTCTTCCAATTCTATAATTGTACCGACATAACTAACACCCCAGCCATAATCGAGACTAATTTTACCGCCTATTTTAATATCAAGCTCACAGTTCTTCGTTTCCCATCTGTTTCGTTCTTCACTAATCGTCAAAGCACTCCAAACTTTCTCGGGCGATGCTTTAATGAAAATTTCTCTCTTCACTGAATTAATGATTTTCTCCACTCTTTTCCTCCTCTAAATAGTATTTTAGACTTTCTAATTTATTTTCTAGAATATTGCCAAGTTCATCTTGAACTTTCTGGTAATGAAGTTTAAAAACATCTTTCTTCAAACGATAGACACTGTACTTTCCTTCTCTTCTCGCTGCTATCAAGTTTTCCTCAAGTAAAATGGAAAGATGCTTCTTTATAGCAGGTTGAGAGATAGCAAAAAGAGCCACAATATCGGATTGAGTTAATTCTTTATTGGACAATGAAATTAGTATTTTTCTACGTATTGGGTCTGCAATTGCCCGATAAATATCCGTCATAATAGCCTCCAACTCATATAACCTTTTAGTTATATGATGATAATACTTAATATTTTGTTAATTGTAAAGAGAAAAAAATACCGCTTCCTTTATTGGAGGAAGCGGCAATTAATTATTTTTATTCTGCGTCGAATACTTCTACTTTTTCCATTTTAGCGCCGTTTGACATAGCTTTTGCTACTTCAAGACCGCTTGTTACTTTACCAAAAACAGTGTGAACACCATTTAAGTGAGGTTGTGGTTCGTGCACGATGAAGAATTGGCTTGACCCAGTATCTTTACCAGCGTGTGCCATTGAAAGGCTACCCGCTTCGTGTTTGTGTGGGTTTCCAGCAGTTTCACATTTAATTGTTTTGCCGCTTCCCCCCATACCTGTACCAGTTGGGTCGCCACCTTGGCTTACAAAACCAGGAATAACACGGTGGAAAACTACGCCGTTATAAAATCCTGTGTTTGCTAATTCTTCAAAGTTTGCTACTGTGTTTGGTGCTTCATTTGGAAATAAATCAAATTCGATTTTATCCCCAGAATCCATTAAAATATATCCTTTTTTCGCCATTTAAAACACTCCTTTTTCAAATAAATCCTTCATTAGTATAGCACGTACTTAAGGCATTTTCCAAAGATCGTTGATGCACATTCATGAAGAAGCAGCCCCAAAAACGCCACCACTTGATAAAATTTCAGCAAATGAAACTACTACATTTACCTATAATCCTTCAGTACATGACCAAAAACATTGATTTTGAGAATAATACACTGACCGTTTAACGGAACAAGGACTCATGATACGAGATACTCATTCAGCATTCCTTCAATTTTCCAATCAGAATTTGGTTTTAAGAAATAAATTTTTGGCGTTGCTCATATATATAATCGATTACATATAAGTATTTTGAGAAAGGAGTTTAGTTTTGACATATTACTATAAACCCTATTATCAACAGTTTGTTAGAAATATATATGAACAATATCCTTACGTTTTGATGGAACAGGGTTTAAGAAATCCTTATGGGACCAGGTTCTCACAGTTTAGTCCAATCGGACATTCAAATCTGGATCAGCTTATTCTTCCTATTGGCTACAAGTACGATATTGTAGCGACTTGGGGGCAGGATTTAGGGAATGGTGAAAGATTCGGATTTAATAATGATTTTATCTGTTATTTTGGAAGCGACCCAAATGAAGGACTCCTATGGGTCAATCATGAGTACATTGGAAATCTGAGTATTTTCGTAAGTGGATACAAGGAAGAACCTTATGGCCTAAAAAGGACACCGCAGCAAATTGCTGAGGAAAAATACAACCTTGGCGGATCCGTCATTCACATCCGAAAAGGGATAGAAGGAAAGTGGTCAATAGTTAAAGGTTCTCAATATAATCGAAGAATTACTGCCAATACGCCAATCAATTTAACTGGTCCCGCTAAAGGGGATGGAGCAGTAGATGGGGTTACTCATGTCATCGGAACATTTGCTAACTGTTCGGGAGGAAAAACACTTTGGAATACGGCTTTTTCTGGAGAAGAAAATTATGCGGAGATAGTACAGGATTGGTCGGAAACACCAGGAGTTCCAGCGTTAAATCCTACTCATTACGGGTGGGTGGTTGAAATTGACCCTTATGATCCTAAATCAATCCCTAAAAAACATTCAATGCTCGGTAGGTTCGCACACGAGAATGCAGTGATGACACTTGGGAAATCAGGTCGGATTGTTGTTTACAGTGGTGATGACACTAATGATCAGTGCATTTATAAATTTGTAAGTGATGACATTTATCGGCCAGAACTAGGGAATCAGAATAGTAGTCTCCTAGAAACAGGTACATTATTTGTGGCGGATATGGGGGCAAATAAGTGGATTCCTCTTGATCTTAATAAAACACCTAAATTAAGTGAAAAGTATAAAACACAGGGGGAAGTGTTGGTCAACACACGTGATGCCGCAAAGCTCGTAGGCGGAACCCCACTAGATCGTCCAGAGGATATTGAAATTCATCCACGGGATGGTTCAGTTTTTATTGCTTTCACAAATAACATAGCGCACGGAAACTATTACGGGCAGATATATCGCATGTTCCCAGAAGACAATAACCATGAGAGTACCTCATTTGGATATGAAATTTTTACATCTGGAGGTCCTCAAAGTGGTTTTGCTTGTCCAGATAACTTGATGTTTGACCAATCAGGGAATTTGTGGGTATGCACTGATATCGCTTCTGATAAGATCAATAAAGGAGCGTATAGACCATTCCGTAACAACGGATTATATATGATTCCAACAGAAGGGCCATATCGTGGGAAAGCAATGCAATTTGCATCTGCACCAATACAGGCGGAATTAACAGGGACATGGCTGGCTCCTGATGGTGAAACACTTTTTATGTCTGTCCAGCATCCAGGTGAAGAGAGTGTGGATGTTAACAATCCCACTAGCAAGTGGCCATTTGGCAATATTCCAAGGCCATCCGTAGTTGCAATTACAAGGCAATAATAAAGGGCTTTTTTAAAGAAAAAGAGGATTTAGTGCGGCGGCGAATATTATTTGCGACGAGCTTGCGCAGGAGCATGAGACTTATTTGCGACGAGCTTGCGCAGGAGCATGAGACTCCTGCGGGAATAGCGAGACAGACGAGACCCCGCACGAAGCGAAGGAGGAGGCTCGTCGCTCGCCCCGCGGAAAGCGAATGCCAGAGCGCTAAATCAGGGAAGTAGGTATTAATAATTTATTTGCAAATTATTAGAATGACACTTTTTCAGTGCCTTCAACGCAGTGACGAGGAGACCAAAGCTATGCTCACGAAGAGCGTCCGCCATAGCGTAAATTATTCCAATAAATACTATCTCATAACGAGAATCATCAAAACGTTATTTGTATTATTGACTACATTCAGTGAAAACAGATCCATTCTAACCATGATTGGGTCTTTTTTATTTTATTCAAATCATACTTACACATTCCTGTACATACGCCACCATTGTTTACTCCAAAAATATGCTTTAACTTACCTTATATTGTAAAGATAAAAATAACGATACATATTAAAGTGCTGGTATTATTGAGTTTGTAGAATTGTTGCACCATATTTTACAAAGTGGTGTAAGTATAGCATGAAAGTGGTACGATACAAAAAGAGGTGAATCCATATGAATGGACAAAATAGAAAAGATGTTAAACCTGGACTAGAAGTATATATCATATTGAAAAAAGACCAACGAACAGGTGAAAAAACAAAGGGTATTGTGAAGGACTTATTAACGAATTCGTCCTTTCATCCACATGGTATAAAAGTGCGATTAACGGATGGAAAAGTTGGTAGGGTTTGTGAAATTATTGGATAATTATAGAAAAGGAGTGTAAGTGAAATGCAAGTAGAATCGCAAATATTACAATGGTTTAATCACTTTCATGAAAATCCAGAAATAAGTTGGAAAGAATATGAAACAACGAACAAAATCGCTGAAATATTGGATGAGCTTCAAGTACCGTATCGTCGATTTGACGATGTAACTGGTCTACTAGCAGAAATCGGAGAGGGTGAAGAAGTCATTGCAGTTCGTGCAGATATAGATGCACTTTGGCAAGAAGTTGATGGCGTATTTCGTGCAAATCACTCATGTGGACATGATGCCAATATTTCGATGGTATTGGGAGCTTTATTACTAATAAAAAATGAAAAGCTGAACAAACGTATCCGATTTATATTCCAACCAGCAGAAGAAAAAGGTAACGGTGCTAATTCGATGATTGATAGAGGGGCACTTGAAGATGTAACTCACTTATTCGGTGTACATTTACGACCAATTGAAGAGCTTCCTTTTGGAAAAGTATCTCCAGCAATCCATCACGGAGCTGCAATGTTTTTGGAAGGTCAAATAAAAGGAATTGATGCGCACGGGGCACGTCCACATCAAGGTAAAAATGCAATTGATGTGACAGTAGCAATTCATCAAACTTTAAAAAATCTATACTTTTCGCCTTTTGAATCCTATTCTGCAAAGCTCACCAAAATACAAGCAGGTGGAGAGAATGCAAATATCATTCCAGGTAATGCTACATTTTCAATCGATGCTAGAGCTGCAAAAAATGAAATATTATTTAAAATGAAAGACCAAATAGAAAAAGACTTAGAAGCATTACAAAATCTATTTGAAATAGAAATTGAGTGGGAATGGCAAGACATCACACCAGGAGCAGAGGTTTCAATGGAAGCAGCTGCAATCGCAAGACAAGGGATTGTGGAAGTCGTAGGTACTGAGAATCTCGCAGAAGAAGTGATTACGTCTGGAAGTGATGATTTTCATTTTTATACGATTAGACATCCAGAAGTAAAAGCTGCAATGATAGGGATTGGTTCGGATCTTGCACCTGGATTACATCACCCAAACATGACGTTTAATCACAATTCACTATTAATTGGTGCCAAAGTGATAGCTCAAACGCTTTCAAATATTTCTAAAAAAGAATGACCAGCAATCACTTTGCCTAAATCATAAATCTATTAGCGACTATTAAACGTTAATTATAAAAGCGAAAAAGTTGCCAAAAAAGAGATGTCCTTAATTTAAGCTATAATACCTCTAATATTTATGATAGAAAGTATGATTGTACCGGTAGTTGGTTTGGATCAAGGTCCACATATTCCATTAATAATTGGATCCTCTGTTGCGGCAATGGTAGCCTGGGTTTAGTTGGAATGATATTGATGTGATGATGTACAAGGGTATTAAACTAGCGTAGTTCGGTTTTAAATCTAAAAATCTATCAAGAGCTTTAGAAGATGGTGGAACACTTACTTTTGTCTTTCCATATGCAGTTTTAAACTTCGTTGTGCCAATTATATCTGTTATGTATGTATTAACTGGCTTCACGATTCAAAAACTTTCACAAGCAGAAATGGTAGAAATTAAAAAGAGAGAAACAATAGAAGCCTAATCAAAAATTCAATAGTGCATGTGGATAAAGAAAAAATAGGCAGTATCGATTGATAAAGAAGCGAAGCCGCGTCCGAAATTGTATCTTCGGACGCCTTTAAAAGAGTAGGAAAGAATGTACCATGTCCACTTACATTCAAAAAGAGCGACGGACAAACATCCGCCACAAGATAACCGAAAATAGAGGAGTTGGAAGTGAAGCAGTCACTTCCAACTCCTCTAAATTTAACGGTAATAGTGTAGTGGGTGTTTAGTCCAAAGCACTCGTGAATGCAAAGGACAAGATGCACTTAAAGGCGGTTTTCTAAAAAATTTAAAATGCAAAAGACGGTGAATATTTTACATTAAATAGCACATCGAGACCAATTATGTGGAAATCGCAACCAATTTTAAACATATCAAGACCAAATCTACTGAATTCGCAACCAGATTGAAAAAGTCGAGACCAATTTAAAGTTGGAACTATTTTTATGAAGTTCAAAAGCCTGATAGTTTAGAGATTTAGCGATGTGTTTTTTATTTATAAATAAGTCGGGAAATTTAGTTCGTAAATCGCACGGGGGCGTCCTTGTTGGTAGGTCATTTCTTCACCGACAATGCGAGCATACCCATGATCTACTAGTTTTTTCAAGATTCGTTCCGTTGTACGTCTACTTACTTGTAAATAGATTTCTAAATCAGAGGCCGTAAATTCTGTTGATTTATGAAAACGACTGAACTGCATCACCTTTGATAAATTCGCAGGACTTAGAGTTGTTTCTTTCGCTAACAGTGCGAGTTTAGGTTCATTTGTCTTTAGATTTACTCGTTTTTGATTGTTTGGATAAGGCCCTAACAATTCCTTTTGGTCAGTTATTAAGTAAGCAGTATTCTCCGTTGCATAGGCTAGTGCATCACGAGCATTTTGTGTTGCCTCTATAACTGTTTTACCAAATCCAAATGCAATATATAGTGGTGAAGTAGCGAGTTCAAACCATGTTTCTAATGTATTGCTTTTCAATGCTTCCTGTATGTCGCCTTGTGTAGAATATAACACATATAAATTCTCTTCTACTGACACGGCAGTTGCTTGTATAGATCCTAAAATTTTCTTTAACAGATCTTCTGACAATGATGCACTGTCGTTTAATTGTATATAGCCAACAGCAATTTTAGCGGATTGGCTCTTGGCAAGAAGGGCCATGGATTTCGTCTCTTCAATTCCCTTTAAAATGGACCGTTTAGGGTCAATCATTCGAATGACAGAAATATTTTTTTCTTTTAATTCTTGATAAACTGCGTGAATACTAGTTATTGCTAAAGAGGTTTCACCATTTTTTTGTAATTTGGAATGGAAAGAAACGACTTCCTGCAAATTAAAACCAGAATCAATTTGCATCATATATGGATGTTGTTCCATTTGCGCTATATCCTCCAAAACACTATTAACGCTTCTTGGTTCGATTAAGTCGATAGAAATCTGTTGGATAGGTATAGACTCAGAAAAGCAAATGGACAAAAGTGTTGTACTAATAGCAGTTTCATCTTGCCTTAAATAATGAGACGGAACAGGTAATTTCTCTCTAGCTTCCTTAGCATAAATATATGGAAGGGAGCCAGAAAAAAACACAGCATCGCAGGGTTTAATTTTGGACACTATATCCATTGCTTCCATGGGTATGTTATAGATATAATAATCCAAACGGATAGAAATTAGTTCATGTTCAAATTGCCTTAAATGCTCGATAAAATTGCTGGGTCCTAAGACGGCAATGCGTGTAATCATCCGTGCACCTCTTTTTTTAATTTTTAAACGACTATTTAACGACGACTATACCGGGAAATTAAAAACTTGTAAAGAGAGTAGGGAAATATAATGAAAATTAAAGAAGTTGATATTTATGCAATAAGATTACCACTAATAGAACCATTTATCATTAGCTATCATACATACGAAGATATGCCTTCAATTATTGTAAAGATAACAACAGAGGATGGGCTAGTCGGATACGGGGAAGCTGTAGCAGATGAGCATGTAACCGGAGAAACGTGGGAAAGTACATACGCAATGCTTAAAAATACATTAGCTCCTCTATTAATCGGAAAAAATCCAATGGAATTTGAACGATTGCATGAAATAATGGATAAAGCGGTTTATCAAGCACCAGCAGCCAAAGCGGCAATTGATATTGCATGCTACGATGTAGTAGGGAAAAAATTAGATGTTCCCGTTTACCAATTACTTGGCGGCCGCTATCATGAAAAATTTCCAATCACGCATGTTTTAAGTATCGGAACACCTGAAAAGATGGCGGAAGAAGCAGAAAAACGTATAAAAGAAGGCTATTCATCTTTTAAAATGAAAGTCGGAACAGAAGTGCAAGACGACGTAAAACGTATTCAAGCAGTACGTGCAAAAGTGGGAGAAAATATTGCAATTCGTGTCGATGTAAATCAAGGTTGGAAAAACAGTGCAAATACAATTATAGCAATGCGTCAGCTAGAGCATACTGGACTAGATTGGTTAGAACAACCAGTTGTTGCAGATGATTTTAATGGAATGGTGGAAGTGAAAGAAAAAACAAGCACCCCTCTTATGATGGACGAAGGATTAAGAGGATTCCGAGATATGCGTGAATTGATCGAGAAAAAAGCAGCGCATAAAGTAAATATTAAACTAATGAAGTGCGGAGGCATTTACCCAGCGATGAAGCTTGCACATATGGCAGAAATGGCAGGAATCGAATGTCAAATCGGATCTATGGTTGAGTCTTCTATTGGATCCGCAGCCGGTTTCCATGTTGCATTTTCTAAAAAAGCATTTACTAGTGTAGAATTAACTGGGCCACTTAAATTCTCAAAAGATGTTGGTAACTTACATTATGACGTTCCTTTTATTAAACTAAATGAACGTTCTGGTTTAGGTGTAGATGTAGATGAAACAATTTTACAAGAACTAACAGAGTTTTCTACGAAAGTAACAAAGTAAGAGGTGTTTAGATGAAGGAATGGAAAGGAAATCTCGGTGAAAAAGAATATGTTGTACGAGAGCTAACAATAGATAATGTGAATGATATTTTTCGCGTTCAGGATATAGTTTTAGAAACGATCGCAAACAATAATTTCTTATCACCTTTAACAAAGGAAGAATACGTAGAATCTATCTCAAATCATCTAATGGTTGGCGTATTTGTGGAGGAAGAGTTAATTGCATTCCGTGCATTAGCTATACCGGAAATAGATGAACATCATCTAGGATATGATATTGGACTTCAAACAGAGCAACTAAACAAAGTTGTCTATCAAGAAATTACGAATGTTCATCCAAAATATAGAGGATTTGGTTTGCAAAAAAAACTTGGTAATATCGTAATGGAGCTTCTAGATGCGTCACCATATACACATGTATGCGCAACAGTAGCGCCATTTAACATTGCTAGCTTAAAAGACAAGTTAAGCCAAGGGATGGTCATTGGTGCACTGAAAAAGAAATACGGTGAAATGTTACGCTACGTATTTTATAAAAAGCTCCATGAAGACCGTGAAGCCAGTACCGAGGTGTTGGTGATTAATATGGGTGATACTGTAAAACAACAACAATTACTTGAAAAAGGCTGGATCGGAACGAGCATTTTGCAAAAAGATGATGTTTGGTACGTAACGTATGAGGAAAAAGGGTTGTATTTATAAAATAAGAGAACACCTAGTGAGATTTTAATTCACTAGGTGTTTTCTTGTTTTATACAATTCATCTAAATTTTAAATATACTGAAAAATAACCAATAATTATGAAAATTCTGTTATATTTAAAGTAAGAAATTATTATAGGAGGGGATTAATTTACAAGTAGAGGTTGTACTCAGCCCAGAAGATGAACCAGTAGATCCTTACAATGTAATGAAAGGGGGAAAAGTAACACTTTGTATCTTTAATTTCAAGCGATCTTAATAATTAGAACGAAAAGAAGCATCAAATTTGTTGAAACTGGGGGTAGTATATTGAAAAAATTTATACAATTAATAGGTTTCCTTGTAATTATTCTTTATGGATGTGCTCCAGAACCAGTCAAAATAGAAGAAGAAAGTTTCGAATCAATAGATGACCGAGAGACTGTTGATAATCAAGAAATAGTGACTGATGAAAGCGAGTTGGTCAAGGCGCAATTTGTTCAAATGCTTGAAGCTATAGATAATAATGATGAAGAAGGATTTCTAGAGTTTCAAAACAATGCAAATTCTCTGTTTTATAAAGAGCAAAAGAGATGGATGGAAGAGGCGATTTTTAAAAAGCAACAAGGCTATACTTTTTCCGTGAACATTGGAGAAGTAAATCTAATGTCGTCAGATAAAGGGATTATAGAATTAATTGTAAACATGAAATATCAAGACAAGGGAACTCAAAATAAAGTTATATACTCAATTGTTAAATTAAATAACAAATGGGTAATTGATGATGTACCTTTCAAGAAAATATCTGAAGGGGATATTGCTGTGTTATATGTTTCAGACATGGAAGAGCAAGCTTTGACTGTGTTAAGAGAGGCGAGTGATATTGTTCATCTATATAATAATGAATTTGGTTGGGATCCAAAGGATGTAACGATAAAACTTTATGATTCTAGGGAACAAGTATCTGCCACTATACCTTGGATTGGACTAACTGGTTGGAATGAGACAGGTGAGTCGCTAAAACTCATGATTGAACCGTCTGCATCCTACAGTACCCTTGCACATGAGTTAGGCCATAATATGCTTTCTGATTTCTCCAACGATAACGTATCACTATACATTCAAGAGGGTTTCGCAACCTTACTTCAGCATGTAGTAGAAAAAGATGCAGCAGGTAAACCTTTAATTAATTTAAATAATTTACCGTATAGGGAGCAGAAGTTACTATCAAATAGGGATTTGGTCTTTTTATCGATAGATGACTTGAACAAATTGGATTACAACAACACGTCTGAAATTTATGGCTTAGGTTTTTTGCTTACCGATTACTTAATTAAAACTCAGGGCTTTGATAAATTTATGACGATGGTAAAAGAATTAATAAATGAACCATATATTGACAGTAGATCTGAACATAAACTTCAAATACTTTCAGAGAGAACAACTAAGGCAATCGAAAAAGTGTATGGATCAACCGATCAAGTATCAGATGGGTATATAAATTATTTTACTAATAAGAAGAAATAAGGGAAGTTTTAGAGCAATAATAGAAAAAGAGAGCACTTTGAGTGCTCTCTTTCTATTTTAAGATTTCTTCAATTTCCTCTATAAAATTATTATTATTTATAACTTTATAAGCCTTACTATTTCTTTTAGGAAATACAATTACATTTTCTTCAACAAATATATAAATTTGATCTTCTTTAGAAACTATTCTATATTCTGCATCCAAAGGCGTAGGCCGATTTTGTTCTTTAACCTCTTTCAATTCTGCATTCTCCAACAGTGAAACTAATTCTTTCTCGTGATTTTCTGAAAGATTAATTTCTTCGAAATTAACATCAATTATTCTTTCGACAATTATATGCGTTTTATCAGAAAAAAATTCTTCCGTTAAAAGATCTTTAGCTTCTATAGTTTTTGTGAACTGCAAAATTATAAAAAGAATAGCGAATAATAATAAAATTAAGATGCCTACAGTTTTCTTATTTTTCATTATTTCCCCCCTATTTTTCTTTTTTATATATTAACATAAATGACGTTAAAATTGGTTATACATTACAATTAATCCAACAATATAATTTAACGAACTTATATTATCCAATAGAGATAAAATATTATTTCAGCTTCAGGTGGTATTGGGGAGCTTTGAGACAAAGAGGTTTTTTAAATGGATAATTAGAAAGTTCCGTTTAATGTTAAATAATTTTTTTTAGACAAGTTACCGCAGGAGCAAATTTTTCGTCCAAAGCACTTAGGAATTAGTGAAGACAAGATGACTTAAAGGGAGCTTGCGTTTTTTCTTATTGCACCTATTTAGCTACCTTAAATAATGTATTCACGAATTTCAGTAATTTGAATGAGTTCTTATCAAGACCTATGACTGAATTCGGAATAGGAATTTTCTATTATAGTAAAAATAATAAGAATATTAATGAAGTTTCTTCATGATTTAAGGGGTGCACTACTATGAAAAGTTTATATAATGATTCCCGCTTCCGATTAATTATTTTTGCTAATATTTCTTCCTCTATTGGATCTGGAATAACTATGATTGCAATACCATGGATGCTCGTGACAAGTGCAAATGGAGATAGGGTATTTGGTTATGTAACGATATGCATGACAATTATTAGTTTCATCGTTACACCATTTATCGGTAATCTAGTTGATAAAATGTCTCGAAAGAAATTACTGTTGATGAGTGAAATCATTTGTTTTGTATTGTTGTTATTTTTTTCATTAATCGGTTTTTTGGGATTATCCTATGAAGTTTGGCATTATATGTTCATTTACATGATAGGGAGTATGTATTACACCATTTTTTATCCTACTATGTTCGCGTTAAATCAAGAAATCTTTAACAAAGATCAGTACAAATCATTAAATGGAACAATGGAAGTTCAAGGGCAGCTTTCTAGCGTAATTGCTGGAGGCTTAGCAAGTATTTTATTATCTATTTGGGATATACAATACATATTGCTACTGGACGCACTAACATATGGTGCTGCAATCTACTTTTATTTAAAATTGCCGTATACTCAAACTAGTATTAGTAACATTAAAAAAATCCCTAAGTCAAAAGGTACAGAAGGTTTAATGTATATGTTAAAACGACCGTCTATGTTCTTGTTTCTATTTTTTTCTATCATGCCATTTATCGGAGTAATGATTACGAATTACTTATTTCCTGTGTATTTAACAGATGTGCTAAAAGCTTCTGGAAGTTTATATGGCACTCAAAGTATGATTTATGGAATGGGGGCAATAATGGCGGGGATAATAGTGCCTACTATTGCTAGGAAATTTGGGGATGAAAAAACAATCATATACTGCGTTATTACTTACACGATTGCAATCTCCTTAATTGTATTTGCTAATGTTCCTGTATACTTATCACTTATGTTCTTTATTGCCATAGGAAATAGTGGAGCAAGAGTCGCCAGAAATTCTTTCTTGATGGACCAAATCCCTAATGAAATAATCGGAAGAATTGATAGTCTTTTTCGGTCAATCGGACTACTCTTCAGAATTGTACTGCTCGCTATTTTTACGGGAATGGTATCAACTGGACTAATTATTTATTGCTTTATCATACTTAGTGGATTATTATTTACTGCTTCACTTTTCGTATTCTTTTCTTGGAAAAAGGGTTTTGCATTAAAGGAGAAAGATATTAAAATCTTCGTGGGATAGAAGAAAATATGTTATGCCCCATGATGAATTCTCTTATCCTTGCGTAAGTCTTTAAAAGTTGTATAATGTAAATTAATTAGATATTTAAACGTTTTCTAGGGTTCCGCAACGAGTGAGTTGGTCCGAGACCGAGAGAAAACTCACAGCTTGCTGTGTCACGGAAGGATAAAAGCCTGGGAGAAACTGTTAAACAGTTGTCCCTTAGGCTTTTTTGTTTTTATTTGAAGATTAGAAAGAGGGAGTTATTTAGATGAATACTGATTGGATAAAAGTTTTTATTGCTGCTTTTTTTGAAGTTTTTTGGGTCATCGGGTTAAAACATGCAAGTGATTTCTGGACTTGGTCAGGAACTGTTATTTCTATTATCATCAGTTTCTATTTAATGGTTATGGCCGGACGAAAACTTCCAGTAGGAACTGTATATGCAGTTTTTGTAGGGATGGGTACAGCAGGTACTGTCATTTCGGAGATTTTATTGTTTGGAGAATCATTTAAAGTAACTAAAATTATATTGATATTACTATTATTAGCAGGTGTAGTTGGGCTGAAGCTAGTTACAAATGACAAAGCCCAAGAAGGAGATGAGTTATAATGGCATGGATTTCTCTCGTTGTAGCAGGAGTGTTTGAAATGTTCGGTGTCACCATGATTAACAAATTGCATAAGGAACGTAGTTGGCAATCGCTATCTTTACTTTTTATAGGATTTGGAGGAAGTTTTCTATTTCTTGCATATGCAATGAAAACACTACCTATGGGAACAGCGTATGCGATTTGGACAGGGATCGGGGCATCTGGTGGAGCTATTTTAGGGATGCTTTTATACGGTGAATCGAAAGACTGGAAACGAATCGTCTTTATAGGGATGGTTTTAAGTGCAGCAATTGGATTAAAACTGGTTTCCTAAGGGTACATAATAAAACACCTAGTTAGAAAGCTTATTAACTAGGTGTTTCCTCCATTGATTTCTTCTGTAATCACTCCGTAACCTTTTGCTTTCGATTTAATAAATACAATGTCGTTCCAGCAATAAATAAACCTGTACTTAGCCACATTGCAATACCGTTCCATTCCCCGTTGAATAGTGTAATATTTGTTAATGTAATAAAATTCATTAAAATAATAATTATATATAAACCAGTTATCGGTTTCATGTGTTTTCCTCCTTACTAGTATTTATGTGTATCTTACCTATCACTGAAAGTTTTAGATCACCCAATTATGTTTATATATGGTTTTTGATATTTGTATTTAGTGTACCACGTATACTACATAATATCGATCTTGTTTCAGAAAATTCATATAACAACCAACCGTTTTTAATTCTGAAACTATTACTCTTTTTAACCGTATAATAGAGTGTAGAAAAAGTGGAAGAAGGATGATTAAATGACGTTTGTTTTTATTATTTCAGCAATAGTAGCAGTTCTTACTGCATTATTAGTCGTACCATTGACGGTAAAAGGAAAGGGTACGATGTCTTCCGTCATTGGTCTAGCGATTTTAGCTTTTATCGTATTATCGGTTATATATTATGTGACGAATTTGGATCGTAACTGGATAGCTTTATGGCCTTTGCTTGTTCTTACTACGTTTGCCGGAACAAGTATTTCAAGAGGGAAAGAGCAAAAAGTTAAAGGTGTGCTATTTTTAGGAAGTTTAGCAGTTGCTGTTTTCATGCTATCCGCGCCGGTTTGGAATGCAAATGAAAAATATGAAATTGCTAAAATGAACGAACAGGTGGAAATTCAACCTTTTGATGAAACAAAAACACCTGCGAGCGTACCGCCTAAGTTTGCACGAAATAAAATGAAAAAAGCATTTGGGCAAGTTCCAAACACAAGTTACTATGAACTGGGTAATTTACAAATTCAAAAAGTAAAAGATGAATATGTATATATTGCTCCTGTAGAATTTTCTGGATTTTTCAAATGGATGAATGGAGATGTGACTCCTGGTTATTTTACGATGAGTGCAACAGATTCTTCCGATAATCCAAAGTTTGTAAAAGCAGAAATGAGTTACACCCCATCCTCATTCCTTCATAAAAATTTGGAAAGACATATGCGAATGATGCACCCAACTAAGATTTTTTATGGAGAGCCTCAGTTAGAAATTAATGAGGATGGAAAACCTTATTATATTCGTTCTTATGGGAAGTTCATCTCTGCTCGGAATGGCTTTGATGTGGATGGGATTATAGTTGTGGATCCTGCTACAGGTCAAACAGATTCTTATAAGTTAGATGATGTACCAGCTTTTATTGATGGAGCTGTATCACCAGAAGCTGTTAGCTTGCAAAACAGTTATTTCGGGAATTATGTACATGGCTTTATTAATAGTATTGTTGGTAAAAAAGACGTAAAACTTCCTTCAGACGAAGGAACTGAAGCGAATGTTAGTCCAATCTTCGGTGAAGATGGTAGAATGTATTACTTTACTGATTTTACAAGTCCAAAAGAAGGCGTCGATTCGATGCTTGGCTATTCATTAACAGATGGTCGAACTGGAAAAGCGACTTACTACACAGGGAACCTCGAAGACTCTTATATGGATTCCCAAGGTGCACTTCAAATTATTGAAAAGAAATTTATCGAAAAGAAATGGTCGGGGGAAATGCCTGTTCTCTACAATTTTTACGGAGAGGCTAGCTGGTTAACACCAGTATTAGATTCGAATGGGTTCTTACAAAACTATTTCATCGTATCTGCTGCAAATCCCGAAATCTCGGTTTACGGTAATACACCAAATGAAGCGTTGAAGTTGTATAAAACTGCGATTCAACGTGGAGGAAGCTCTGTTGATGGAAGCTCCAATGCAGAAGAAAAGTCTGTAATGGGAACTGTTTTACGTGTATTCAAGGAACGTGTCGGTGACTTTACACAAGTATCTTTTTTGTTGAACAATAAACAAAGCTATATTGTATCTTCTGAAGTAGCTCCACTAGCAGTTTATATGCAAGAAGGAGATAGTGTGCAAGTGAAGTTCTTAAATACAGGAGAGCTATTCTTACCTGTTAAAGAGGTAACGATACAAGGAATTGAGAATAATTAAAACAAGAGAGTATAAGTAGTCTGAGCTATCCTAGTTTTCTAGGATGGCTTTTATAATATACCTACAAGGGAGTGATTACGTGAAAGTTCATTATTTAACAATCGGAGAAGTGGCCAAACTAAGTAACTTATCGATTCAAACCTTGCGATACTATGATCAAATAAATTTATTTAAGCCGGTAGAAATTGATCCCAATAATAAGTATAGATATTATCGAAATACCCAATTATATTACTTAGACATTATTAAAACTCTAAAGTATCTTGGTCTTTCGTTGGAGGAAGTGAAATCGGTACTCACATTGACTCCTGAAGAATTGGTCAAGTACCTTGCCGACCAAGAGGATAGAATAGACCAAGAATTCCAAAGGCTACTAGAAACTAAAGAAGTATTGCAAAGAAAAAAAGAACAAATTCAGACGTTTGTCCTAGAGTCGAACAAAATGACTGTATGTATTAAGAAAATGCCAGAACAGAAAATAGTGAAAATAAGAACGTCGAATATAAGCGTACATGATATACCTAACAGGGAGTATGGACTTATAAGTAAAGTGTTGGAAGACGTGGGAAGTGTATTTGATACATTGTATGGTGGGGCATTTAGTTTAAAAAGGTATAAATCCATGGAAGAAATTAATTATGATTATTTATTTACACATACTGTGAAAGATAATAAACCTAGTAATTCTGAGGAGGTAGAAATCAGCTCGTTGCCAGCAGGGGATTATCTCAGTATCACGTTTGCATTAATAGATGATGTATATGAAGATTGTTACAACAAATTAATTGATTATTTGGAGCAACATCATATAAAGGTAGTACCAGTCGTTTATGATGTTTGGATGCCAATAAACTCCACAGCTTCAAAAGAAGACGAATTTTTAGTCGAGCTCAAAATACAAATAGCTACTTGACCCTATAGTTACTATAGGGTTTATTTTTATAAACAGAAGTCATAATTTTAGCTAGGAGTTTGAAAATGGTTATACAAAAAAGTGGTTTGAACAAGACAATATATTTAGTACTAGTGAATTTGTTTATTGTATTTTTAGGGATAGGACTAGTTATTCCTGTTTTTCCAACATTGATGAGGGAGATGCACCTAGAAGGAACTACAATTGGTTACTTAATGGCAGCTTTTGCGTTCATTCAATTATTAGTATCCCCAATAGCTGGGAGATGGGTAGACACGTTTGGACGAAAAAAAATGATTGTTATTGGTATGCTTCTTTTTGGTTTGTCTGAAATGCTTTTTGGGTTTGGACAGGATGTGAAGGTACTATATATTTCTAGAATGTTAGGTGGAGTTAGTGCAGCATTCATTATGCCGGCAGTGACAGCCTTTGTTGCGGATATTACCTCTTTAAAGGAACGACCAAAAGCGATGGGGTACGTTGCAGCGGCTATAAGTACAGGATTTATCATAGGCCCAGGAATTGGTGGTTTTTTGGCTGAACATGGGACAAGAACTCCTTTCTTTTTTGCAGCAGCGTTAGGGTTTTTAGGATCTATTTTCTCTTTAATCATATTGAAAGAGCCTAAAAGACCAGAAATAGAAACGAAAAAAACAGATAAACCTCGAGCAAAAAAAGGGTTCCGAAAAGTATTAGAACCAATTTATTTAATCCCTATGATGATCATTCTTGTATCTAGTTTTGGCTTGGCGGCTTTCGAAACCGTCTATTCTCTTTTCGTCGATCATAAATTCGCATTTACACCAAAAGATATTGCTTTAATTATTACAGTTAGTGGAATTTTAGGTGTCATTGCTCAAGTTTTATCATTTGATCGTATTGTTGGAAAAATAGGTGAAATTAGATTGATCCAATTTTGTATGGCCGTATCGACTGTATTCATATTTGCTATGATTAAAGTGTCAGCATACTGGTCGATATTAGTGGTGACATTTGTCATTTTCTTAATGTTTGATATTATACGTCCTGCGTTGACAACGTATTTATCTAAAATAGCAGGCAATGAGCAAGGGTTTGTAGGTGGTTTAAACTCCACATTTACGAGTGTAGGAAATATTATAGGTCCTGGTATTGCAGGAGTTTTGTTTGACGTGAATATCGATTATCCTTACGTCTTATCAATGTTTGTGCTTGCATTTAGCTTTGTAATCACTTTATTTTGGAAAGAGCGAAAAATTAATTAAGGGATGGATGGAAAAATGAACAATTATATTGTTACGGGAACGACGAGTGGAATAGGTTTAGAGTTAGTTAATCAATTATTAGAAGCTGGAAATACTGTTTATGGAATTGCACGAAAAGAAAATGGTATTGATCATCATCGCTATCATCATTATTTATTGGATTTAACAGAAACCTCAAAGCTTACTGATATGATGAATGAAATTATAAAAGAAGCATCTTCTGAAGCAAGTTCTTTTACACTCATCAATAATGCTGGAACGATTGAACCGATTGGGATGGCTGGAGAGATAAATAGTAATCTAATTGCGAAAAGTATTGCTGTTAATCTGACAGCTCCGATGATATTAACAAGTGCTTTCATCAGTGAATTAGCTACAAAAAATATGCCTAAAAAAGTTGTTCAAATATCATCTGGGGCTGGTAGAAATGCTCTTGAAGGTTGGAGCTGCTATTGTGCGGGAAAGGCAGGGCTCGATAGATTTACAGAAGCTGTAAATTTAGAAGAGTCGAACAAGACAAACGGGGTGAGATTAGTATCGATTGCACCAGGAATCATTGATACAAATATGCAAAAGACAATCCGTCAATCGTCCACCAGTGCATTTCCTTCAGTAGATCGTTTTAAAGAATATAAAGCATCTGGACAACTGAGCAATGCAAAAGATGTAGCAGAAAAATTAATTAGCTTTATCGAAAGTGATCAATTTTATAAAGTAGAAGTTCTAACTGATCTGCGCAATTTATAGGGGTAGTCGTTTTGTCTTTTCACGAAAATCCGATACAATAGTATATAGAGTATTTGAGTGTGAAATGGAGGACTAATGGTGCGTGAAGTAGCAGCTTTACAAAAAGAAGCAATGGATATGCTAAAAAAAACAAGTAGAACGTTTTATATTCCAATCACTTTTTTAGAACCGAAACTAAAAAAGGCGGTTGCTTCTGCTTATTTATGCATGCGTGCAATAGATGAAATAGAGGATCATGAAGCATTAGGATCACAAGAGAAACAACGGTTACTTCTTGCGACTAGCAAAATGCTTTTAACTACCGAATTTGATACAAAAGAATATGAACAATTAGTAGAGCCATTCAAAGAAATACTACCAGAAGTTTCATTGAGATTGGGAGATTGGCTTGCCATTTGTCCGACCGATTTAGTAGAGAAAGTGAAAGAATCTACAAGTGAAATGGCAGAAGGAATGGCCAAATGGGTAGAGAAAAACTGGCAAGTGAAAACGAAAGAAGATCTGGATGAGTATACCTATTATGTAGCAGGTCTTGTGGGCGTAATGCTTTCTGACTTATGGAAGTGGAGTGCAGACATTGACACAGATCGGGACCTTGCAATTGCTTACGGAAGAGGTCTTCAAGCGGTAAATATTTTGCGTAATAAAGACGAAGATAGCGAACGTGGCGTGCAGTTCTTTCCAGAAGGATGGACACGTGAAGATATGTTCCACTATGCGGAAGGCAATTTAGCTAAAGCAGACGAATACATCAAGAGTATTCATCGAAAAAATATCGTATTATTTTGCAAGCTACCACTCGCACTTGCACACAAAACATTAAAAGCATTGAAGAGCGGAAAAGAAAAAATGACTCGTGCTGAAGTAGAAGCTACTGTGGAAGAAGTACAAGCAGAGGTTTAATAAAACATAGGGAAATACCAAGAAGAATATGTTATTTTTCTTGGGGATCTTATTGAAATCTACACTTTTCTTTTTCAATGGGAAAGTTGAAAAATGAAGTAATTATAATAAAAAACCAGACAAAGTTTAATCTGTCTGGTTTTTTCTATGCAATGATCTATTATTGAGCTGTATATCCACCATCAACTGTTAAGCTATTACCTGTCATGAATGAAGAATCATCAGAAGCCATGAATAGTACAGCTTTTGCCATTTCTTCTGCTTGACCAAGACGCTTCATCGGTGTCATCGTTGCTAACACTTGTTTGCTTTCTTCGGGAATAATCGGTGTGTCGATGAAGCCTGGGCATAATGAGTTTACACGAATATTTTGCTCTGCATATTCCAGTGCAAGTGAGCGTGTTAAGTTAATAACGCCACCTTTTGCTGCATTGTAAGCTGCTGAGCCAGGTGAGCCAACCCAGCCATACATAGAGGCAGTGTTGACAATCGAGCCGCCACCCAATTTTAGCATTTCACGAATTGCTTCGCGTGCGACTAAAAATACGCCGTCTAAGTCAACATTTACCGTGTTGCGCCATTCAGCATATTCTAGCGTATGTGATGGATGTACACGACCAATTCCTGCATTGTTGAAAACGATGTCTACTTTACCGAAAGCTTCAATTGTTTGTTTAAAAATAGCTTGTACGTCTTCTTCACTTGTAATATTTGCTTTCACAAAAATTGCATCGGCGTTGTTTGCTTTTAGTTCTGCTTCAAAAGCTTTTCCTTTTTCTTCATTTAAATCTACTAGTACAACTTTTGCACCCTCTGAAACGAAAAGTCTTGCTGTTGCTGCACCAATACCTGATGCACCGCCTGTGATGACCGCTACTTTGTCTTGTAATTTACCCATGTGAATCCCCTCCATAATTAATGTTGCACGAGTGCAATTGTATGTTTGTTATAATTGATAAATATAGTGACTAGTTGGACTATTTCCTTACAATTTCATTTTAACCCTTTACTCTCACTAAACAATCATTAGTAAATCATTAAGTGTCTAACTAGTAGACATTCCGAATGGATTCGTCTATTTTCAGGAGGTTAATTCATGAGCAATGAACAATATGAACTTTCACAACGACAAAATCGGACAAGAGAACATTTAAAACAAGCCTTTATCGAACTGATAAAAGAAAAAGGCTATCATGCTGTCTCGGTGAAAGATATTGTGGATCGAGCTGCATACAATCGTAGTACTTTTTATTTGCATTTCCAAGATAAAATAGAATTAGCGGATGATTTACTTAATTCAATACTTCAAGGTCTGGAAGATTCAGTTGGGAAGCCATATGTTCGTGGACAAAAAGTATATACGACGAAGTTGAATATTCCCTCCTTTAATCTTGTGACTTATATTTATGAACATCGCCAGTTTTTTGAACTTATTAAATATGAAGACACATTACCGGGTTTACATACGCAATTACCATTGACGATCACCAAAATTTACAATGAACAATTTATCTTCAAAACGATTAATGATATACCCGTCAATATGGATTATTTTAAACGTTATACATCTTATGGTTTTTACGGACTTATCATCCATTGGATTTCAAACGACTTCCATACATCCCAGGAGGAATTTATCCAAGAGGTGATTGACTTATCAAAAACACATATTTATTCATTTAAGTATGTAGGGAAATAGTATTTGGTTTACGGCCCTTGGAATAATTTAGAATTCAATGAGAATATGGCACCGTAATGAAGATAAGGAGGGGTATGAATGGAACTGTTTAATCTGATTAAAAATGAGCGAGCATTTTGGTTGGTCGATCAAGTTAAAATAGAAAGCAAGTCCGAAGAAGATTATAAAGAAGCGTTTATAGCGAGTGCATTTTATAGAATGCTCACATTGATCAGATAATAGATATCCTAAATTAGTAAAATAATCTTCCGCATTAATAATTCCTAATGTCCTTGGCTGCATTCTTTCAAAAGAAATTCCCTCGGTCGTAAATAAGGAGGTTGTTTCATTGAAAGTTAGTGATTGATTGATACATCTCAAGTTTTCGTAATGAGTATCATCTGATTCAATTATCATTTGACGAATAGCTTCGTCCGATGCAGAGCTAGCGGACGTGCCGTATAAATACGCCGGATGGTTTCATTCCTTTACTTGCAATGTGATATGGACTTCTTGATCTACGTGTGATATCGATTTTTATGATTTCTTTATCTTCAATAGACTCTTTTTTCGCAGATGTGTGCACAAGAATATCGGGTCTAATACTGTCCCTAAGAATGCTACTAATGATTTCTAAATCTTTGTCTGCGTTCTCTAAACCAACTACTGTTTCATCATAAATTCCAATTAATGCCTCTCCGCCATTCGTATTGGCAAATTCGATGATTTCTTTTTTTAATCCTTCAGTAATTTCCTGCTTCAGTTCAAGCGTAGAGCTTTCTGGCTGCATATTATTCACCTCTTTTTTGATATAACTACCTATAATCGATTAATTAAACAAAAATGTGTTAACCAAAAATAAAAAAGTGTTTACACAAATAAAATTGCAAGCTATGATAAATCTAATACATAGATGTCGACTTCTAGTAGAAATTTTTCATAATCTTACATAACGACAGGAGAAATATAAGATGACAACAAAAGAGATGGTATTTGCCGCATTATTCGCTGCATTAATAGGAGTATTGGGCATGATTCCGCCAATTCCACTGGGCTTTATCCCGGTTCCAATAACAGCACAAACACTAGGCGTCATGTTAGCTGGATGCTTTTTAGGAAAGAAAACAGGTGCAATTAGCTTAGTATTATTTATCGTATTAGTTGCTTTAGGTTTACCTTTATTATCAGGAGGACGTGGTGGTCTTTCAGTGTTAGTAGGGCCATCCGCAGGATACATTTTAAGCTGGCCAATTGCCGCATTTTGTATCGGATTTGCTATAGAAAAAGTATGGTTATCGTTAAAAGTGTGGAAAGTGATCGTTATTAACTTTATTTTTGGTGTTGTACTTGTTAGTTTAATTGGTGCACCAGTAATGGCTATGATCACGCATACATCTGTATGGGCTGGGCTTGTCGGTGCTACTGCATTTTTACCAGGAGATTTAATCAAAGCGATTATCGTAGCTGTTATTGCTATACAACTAAAAGCTGTTAGTCCGATTGAACAAAAATTGAACAACTAATATACGGAAATGATGAAATAGGTGTGAGGAAAAGATGAATCTAGCAGAACCAATACTACGTTATGCAACAGAGCAACCAAACAAAATTGCCCTAACAGATGGCCGAGATTCTCGTACCTATTCGGATTTAGTAATGGCAATGAAAAAAATTGCGCATGGTTTGCAACAAAATGGCTGTGTGCATGAAAAAATTGCTATATTATCAACGAATCGCATGGAATTTGTAGAGGTTTTTTTGGGTGCTATTTATGCTGGATGTATTCCCATTCCTCTAGATCCAAAATGGAGCACAAATGAAGTGACCGCCATTTTGCAGCAATGTCAACCAAAAATGATTTTTGCAGAGCCTGCATTCGCAACAAATCTAACTTTGCAGGATAGTGAGATTCAAACGCTGACCTTTTCGACGGAGGAAACAGACTCCTATGACAACTGGCTAGCTAGTTTAATACCTATAGCTGAAATGGATGATACGAACGAATTACTATTTCTCGGCTTCACCTCAGGAACAACAGGGATACCAAAGGGGTATATGCGTACACATTCGTCGTGGATTAAAAGCTTTGAAGCGACGAATGAGGCATTCCAATTTGACATTATGGAACATATATTAGCGCCAGGTCCGTTCGTTCAGTCCTTGTCGTTATTTGCCTTAATGCAGAGCTTGTATTTTGGTGCTACTTTTCATATAACACATAAATTTAATGCAACAGAGGTATTAATGCTTTGCAAACAGAATCCAAATGCCATTTTGTTTGTCGTGCCAACGATGATTGAGTCGATGATGCAACAGGCTGTCCCGGGGCAAACGCAAATTCAAGCGTTAATCAGCTCCGGTGCCAAATGGTCGAAGGAATCGAAGAAAAGAGCCAAGGAGATATTTGGAGAGGCGAATTTATATGAATTTTACGGCTCATCTGAAGCGAGTTATATCAGTTATTTGGATGTCTACGAAGAAAACAAATCCAATTCCGTAGGCAAACCCTTTTCAGGTGTTCAGGTATCCATTCGCGATGAACATTTTCAGGAAGTACCGACTGGAATAATTGGACAGCTTTACGTTCGAAGTGACATGATGTTTTTAGGCTATCATCATTTGCCAAAGGAAACGATGGCTGCTTTCCGAGATGGTTGGCTCATTCTTGGAGATTATATGTATATGGACGGGGATGGTTATTTGTATTTGGCGGGTCGAGCGAAAAATATGCTTGTATCTGGTGGTCTTAACATTTTCCCAGAAGAAGTAGAATCTGTACTCCTTCAGCTTCCAGCTATACAAGAAGTGATGGTTCTTGGGGTTCCCGATGCATATTGGGGAGAACAGGTAACAGCAATCGTGAAGTGGAATGGACGACAACGTTTAACAATAAAAGAAGTAAAGGATTATTGTCATCAGTATTTAGCTAGCTACAAAGCTCCTAAGCAACTCATAACGGTGGATAACTTTATCTATACGGGTAATGGGAAGTTGGCACGCAAAGCGATGAAAGATTATGTGGAGAAGGTGAAAGTATGACAGAGGCTGTGATTGTCTTAGCTAAACGCACGCCAATAGGAAAGATCGGCGGCAAATTAAGCACACTTGAACCGGAGAAATTACTAGCACCACTCATTAAGCATATTGTGGCAGAAGTAAATTTACCAAAAGACATAATTGATGATGTAATTATTGGTAATGTAGTTGGTCCAGGAGGCAATATTGCACGAGTTTCTGCGCTGGAAGCAGGTCTTCCTGTCACGGTTCCAGGTGTTACGATCGATCGGCAATGTGGATCTGGTTTAGAAGCGATCAATATTGCAGCAAGATTAATTCAAAGTGGAGCAGGTGAGGTTTATTTAGCTGGTGGGGTCGAAAGTACAAGTCGAGCACCTTGGAAAATGGCTAAGCCGCAAACACTAATGGGTGTCCCAGAATTATATACGCGTGCTCATTTCACCCCAAACAGTTATGGTGATCCAGATATGGGTATTGCCGCTGAGAATGTCGCAAAAAAATATGCTATATCAAGAGAAGAACAGGATCGATTTTCCTTGGAAAGCCATCAAAAAGCCATTCACTCCCAGCTAACTGGACGGTTTGATCAAGAGATTGTGCCTCTTCAGGTTAAGGGAGATTGGATTACAGAAGATGAATGCCCAAGGTCTAATACGAGTTTAGAAAAGTTGTCAAAACTTCCGCCTGTTTTTCAGGAACATGGTACCGTCACTGCTGGGAATGCATGTCCACTCAATGATGGTGCTGCGCTTGTATTAATGATGTCACTTGAAAAATGCCGTGAGCTAAACCTTATGCCTATTTTGCGAATAGTAGATGCTCAGGCAGCAGGGGTAGATCCAAATTATTTAGGCATCGGTCCTATTCCCGCTGTACAAAAGGTGCTAAAGCGTCAGAAACTGACTATAGATAATATCGATGTGGTGGAGTTTAATGAAGCATTTGCTTCACAAGTGTTAGCTTCACTAAAGGAACTTCAAATTCCGCTAGATAAGGTGAATCGCGGTGGCGGTGCACTGGCAATTGGGCATCCATTTGGCGCATCTGGTGCAATGTTAATGACGCGTCTATGTGCAGAAATGCTACATAATCCATACAAAAAGGGCATTGCTACACTGGGTATTGGCGGAGGTATAGGTCTCGCAACGCTAGTGGAGTCAGTCGAATGAATAGTCTACATGAACAGCTTTACGTGACCGATGAGTGGATTTCTCGCTATGCTCAAAGCATCGAGTCTCCTTTGCAAACCATCCATGGCAAATTGATTGCACCGGTGACAATGCCCATTATTTTTTGGCAAGCATTCGACATTCCTTGGCTAAAGAATGATGCACCATTGATTCATGGGACTCAGCAATTCTCATACAAGTCTCCCGTTATCGCAGGAATGACATTAGATTGCGAATTAACCTTAATGAAGGTAGATAAAAAGGAAGGAAAGCAGGGCATGCTTACTTTTTTTACACATAAGCTAGAGTGTAAATGTGAAGGGAACCTTATTGTCGCAGCGCAGACCGTATTAATCCAAGTAGGTGAACAATATGAATAAATACGTTACTGCTGAAGCTATCCAGCGATATGCAGTTGTTTCCAAAGATTCGGCTGCCATTCATATAGACAATGAAGCTGCAACAAGGGCTGGATACAAGCGCCCTATCGCACATGGCATGTATATCATGGGACTAGCACAATCACTTTATTTAGCAGATCATCCAAAGCAATGGATTACAGAATATGATATGAAATTTCAAAAGCCACTTTTAGTGGATACTTTCGCGATTTTTGATTTTAAGTCCAGTGACTGTAATATTGAGGTGACCGTTACAGCAGAAACAGGTGACGTAATTGCTTCGGGATCTTTTTCAGTAAAGGAGTTGGAGCAATGAAAAAAGTAGCGATCATTACAGGTTCTACTAGGGGCATTGGGCGTAGCATCGCCATTCATCTTGCGAAAACTAACTATGAAGTCGTAGTAAATGGCACTAAGCAAAAATTAATCGATGAAGTGGTTCAAGAAATTCATCACGCTGGCGGGGAGGCTATGGGATATCTTGCTGATGTCGCAGAACCTGACGCAATCACTGCAATGATTGAAGCAGTCATGGCTCGATATGGTCGTATAGATGTACTAATTCCTAACGCTGGTAATTTACATGATCAAAAATGTATACGTATGACGGATGAAGAATGGCAGTCTGTAATAAATGTACATTTGAATGGTGCCTTTTATAGCATCCAACGAGTAGTTCCACATATGCAAAAAAGTGGTGGTGACATACTTTTAATGACATCTACAGCCGGTTTAATGGGCTCTATTGGGCAAGTAAATTATAGTGCAGCAAAAGCTGGATTGCTCGGTATGATGTGGACGCTTGCGGCTGAACTAAAACGCAATCATATAAGGGTGAATGCTATTTCACCTGCTGCTTTAACGGATATGACCAGACCTGTAATAGAACATGTGGAAAAGAAATATGAAAGTAAAAACGAGCCATTTCCGGAATTTTGGAAAGTGGGAGAGGCAGATGATATAGCTCGTTTTGTCGTTACATTACTAGCGCAGCAAGATGAAGATTTAACTGGTGAAATATTTGGTGTGAACGGTTCAAAAGTGACAAAGTGGCAAAAGCCTGTTCCTTCATTTTCCGAGGATAACATAAGTACATTTTTTACCAAGTGGAAAAGTCAAAAAGGAAGTGAATAAATGCTTACATTTGATCATGTTCATTTTTATTATAAAAAAGGGCAGCCTGTTGTAGAGGATGTTAGCTTTACGATTCAAGCAGGAGAGTTTGTGGCGATCGTTGGAGCAAATGGGAGTGGGAAGTCCACTATTGCTAAACTAATGGATGGACTGTTACTACCAAAAGAAGGCACTGTAAAACTTCAACAACTAGACACGTCAAAGCAATCTGACCTGGTCGAAATCCATCAACATATAGGTTTTGTTTTTCAAAATCCAGAAGACCAATTCATCACCACAACCGTCATGGATGAGGTGCTTTTTGGATTGGAAAACATTCGCATTCCAAGGGAAGAAATGAGAAGTCGAATGGATCATGCGTTACAAGCCGTTCATATGGAGGATTATTTAGAAGCGATGCCTCATCAGCTATCTGGTGGTCAAAAGCAACGAGTAGCGATAGCGGCTATTTTGGCAATGCGTCCACAAATTATTATTTTCGATGAGGCGACTTCTATGCTGGATCCTCAGGGAAGGGAACAGGTTCTATCTATAATGCATGAACTGCATCTCCAAGGCATGACAATTATTCACATTACTCATCATATGGAGGAGGTTCTATCTGCCGAACGCATTTTACTTATACATAAAGGACGTCTTAAATTTGATGGCGACCCAGTAACTTTTTTTGAAACAGTACCTGTAAAGGATTTTCAGCTACAGCTGCCATTTGCAGTGCGTTTACATCAAACACTCCAACTTGAAGCGCCAATTAGTGCAGATTGGAAAGAGGGGATTCGTTCACAATGGTCTATCAATTAAACAATGTATGTGTGAACTATGCCCATCAAATGGCTCTAAACAATGTCAGTTGTACGATTCAAGAAGGTAAATGGATTTCCGTTATTGGACAAACAGGGGCTGGGAAGTCTACTTTCGTCAAAGTGTTAAAGGGTTTGATTCCCTCCATTGATGGTGAATATTTAATTCATCAGCAGCCCGTAAAAAAAGATTCCAAAGGACGATTAAAAGTCATTCAGGAAATCGGCTTCGTTTTTCAATATCCAGAGCATCAGCTATTTGAAACAACGGTCTATAAGGAGCTTGCCTTTTCACTGAAGCACCAGGGCTTCTCACATCAGCAAATTACAGAGGCTATTTTAAAGATTTTACCGCAATTAGGCTTGTCGGAGGAAATGCTTCCATTAGCCCCGTTCCAGCTAAGTGGAGGACAAAAGCGCAGTGTAGCAATTGCTTCTGTGCTGATGACGGATCCGAAGCTTCTTATTGTGGATGAACCGACAGCAGGTCTCGACCCAGTCAGCAGAACAACTCTATTGCAGCTATTAAAAGAATGGCAGCAACGAGAAAACCGGACTATAATCTTCGTATCCCATCGAATGGAAGATGTCGTTGAATATTCGGATGAAGTCATCGTGCTTCACGAGGGACATCTAATTGGACAGTTTGACACAAATCATTTATTTTTGGATCAGTCTTCATTACTAGAGAAACTAGGTTTGATGCTACCGGAATCGGTACAATTTCTAAAGTTGGTGGAGAAATTATCAGGACAGAAGATTGAAGTTGCAAGTTGCAGAGAGCAGGATATTCTTGAAAAAATTATGCCGCTTTGGAGTTCAAGGGGGCTTCTAAATGTCTAATACCGTTTTAATAGGTCAATATTTGGAGACGCATTCCGTGTTTCACCGATTAGATCCAAGGACGAAAATTTTAAGTATCTTTATTATTATGCTGAGTTTCCTAACATTAGAGACGGTGGCTAGTTATGTAGTTGCTAGTCTTTTTGTTGTTGGAATATTGTTACTATCCAAAGTTCCGCTGCAAGTTTTTGGACGAGGTCTGAAGCCATTATTATTTATTTTGACGTTTACCTTTGTATATAATACGCTACTCACAAAAGGGACAATCATCTGGTCTTGGTCATTTATGGAGGTGACCCAAGAGGGGCTAGAAAATGGGATACGCTTTGTCGGGAGAATTATTTTACTCGTTTTATTAGCTTCTGTTTTGACGTTAACGACAAAGCCTCTTGAATTAGCGAGAGGTCTTGAAAAACTACTAGCTCCGTTGTCAAAATTCAATGTGCCAGTGGAACAGTTTTCATTAATGATAGTCATTGCCATACGATTTATCCCAACGATCTTGCAGGAGCTTGATCGGCTTCTTTTGGCTCAAAAAGCAAGAGGATATGATATGTCAGCATTATCGCTACCAAAACGTATTTTTGCTTATATTCCAATATTAATTCCTCTACTCTTTACAACTATTCAACGTGCAGAACAGCTCACCTATGCAATTGATGCGCGAGCTTATGGAAAAGGCAAGGGGAGAACTCAATATAAGCTATTGCAATTTCGACAAATCGATTCCATAGTGGGTGCTGTGGCCGTTTTATTTGTGTTAACAATGCTACTAATAAAGTTAGGGGGAGTATAGATGAAAGTTTATGGTGCTATCGTGGACAATGAAACACGCTGTACGCATTATCATACAGAAAAAGATATTATTGCCATAAAGTTTAAGTGTTGCAATAGATACTATCCTTGCTATAAATGCCATGAGGACGAGGCTGACCATACGATCGAACGTTGGTCGCAAGAGCAGTTTGACGAATTGGCAATCCTTTGTGGTAGCTGCCATACAGAGCTGACGATTCATGAGTATATGCAAACGGATAATTGTCCGCATTGTGAGGCAACCTTCAATGAGAGATGTGCGGCTCATTACCCGATTTATTTTGAATGA
This sequence comes from Psychrobacillus sp. NPDC058041, assembly GCF_042885655.1. Classification (NCBI taxonomy): domain Bacteria; kingdom Bacillati; phylum Bacillota; class Bacilli; order Caryophanales; family Bacillaceae; genus Psychrobacillus; species Psychrobacillus sp. NPDC058041. The sequence goes on along the minus strand of NZ_JBHVRO010000005.1, from coordinate 225,339 downwards.
CTTGCTTAAAAGTAAAACTCCCGAGAAGTGAATGAATTCCTTCTTGGGAGTTTTACTTTTGAATATCGAAATATACGTTACCTAAACCTAGATTTTTTTTACAAATTCCGATTTTAACTTCATAGCACCAAAACCATCAATTTTGCAATCAATATCATGGTCCCCTTCAACTAAACGAATACTTTTAACTTTAGTACCAATTTTTAAGGTCGATGAACTTCCTTTTACTTTAAGGTCTTTTATGATGGCTACTGAATCGCCATCGTTTAAGATATTTCCGTTTGCATCCTTTACTATCTTCTGTTCTTCACTATTTGCAGTTTCTGCCTCTAAAGTCCATTCGTGTGCACATTCTGGGCAAACAAAAAGACTGCCATCCTCGTAAGTGTATTCTGAATTACATTTTGGGCAATTTGGTAAAGTCGACATAGCTCATTTCCTCCGTTCAATAGTTCTCTTCTCTTTTTAAACATATATGCATTCCTATGTATGCTTATATAGTGCCATAGTATATCTAAATTGACAAACTACCCGTAAATCGTGAAAGCAAATGGCATACATATTTGTACATAAATTAAAAACCAAACACAAATAAAACTAACGAAACTGTTCCATATTTATTTTCCCAATACGAAAATCCTGCTAGGATAAAAGCATTTGCCAAGTAACTTAATAAATGATGTGTCCAATTACACTTAATACGAATGCATTTCCAAAATGGGTCAAAATAAAAACCCATTAGAGAGTAGTTCTAATGGGTACACATTATCCAATTATGGAAGGGCTTCTTTTCTAACAATCCCTACAATCAATAAAACTAATCCAATGACAAAAAAGAGCGGAAACAGCAACATCATCATTCCAACGGCTGCAAATCCATCTCCCTCTATAATACCAACAATAATGCTGATGATCCAACCGAGAAATGGTGTAATAATAAACATGGTAATAAGTCCCCAAATGATCAGCTTTCTTTTAATGCTCTTTTTCAAAGTCAAAATAAACCCTAGAAATAAGCCTCCAAAAAGAATTAAACTTGCAAGAGCAATTGCATTGATCATTATATACCCCCTTCCAAGCATGAATACAATTTGTATAAATCTAATTATTCAGACGAAAAAACAAGATATATGTTCCAAAATAAAAAATCGGAACAGATGAAAATTTATCCATCGCTCCGTTTTTCTATTTCATTATTTTGCTTGTATAAACAGTACTTTCAAATAATTTCCTTCTTTAAAAAGCGGAGATGTTCTAAAGTCGCTTGGAAGTGAAAATTCTTCTTCAATTGTATATTTACGATTACTTTCTTTAAAAGCCTTTTCCACAAATGTTTTAAATTTTTTCATACCAAAGGTAGCGTTGTTTGTAGATGCAACGATAACTCCATTTTTCTCGGTAATTGCAATTGCGTCTTTTAGCAATTTTGTATAGTCCTTAGCTGAGCTAAATGTGTATTTTTTCGAACGTGCAAAGCTTGGAGGATCAAGGATTACGACATCAAAAGCTAATTCTTTTCGTTTAGCATACTTAAAATAATCAAAAACATCCATCACGATGATGTCTTGTTTCTCTACATCAATTCCGTTCACTTCAAATTGCTCTGTTGTTTTGCTTAAGCTTCGTTTTGCAAGATCGACACTGGTCGTTTTAGTTGCACCTCCAGCTGCGGCAAATACAGAAAAAGCGCCAGTATAAGAAAAAGTATTCAATACAGTTTTTCCTTTTGAATAAGCATCACGTATCTTTTTCCGAACGTCTCGCTGGTCAAGAAATACACCAACCATTGCTCCGTCATTCAAATAGATTGCGAAATTGAGACCATTTTCCTTCACTATTAGTGGAAACTCACCACGTTCACCTTTCACAAAATCATCGTCTTCCACATATTGACCCTTTGTATCAAAACGTTTCTTCTCATAAATTCCTTTATACGAAACTGATGCCTCAATTGCCTCTATAATCATTTTTTTGAAGGAATATATTCCTTCGCTGTACCAGCTCAATAAATAGAAACCATCGAAATAATCAATTGTTAGACCGCCGATTCCATCGCCTTCTCCGTTAAATACACGGAAAGCAGTCGTATCGCTACTACTATAGTAATCCGCACGATGTTTGATTGCTGAAGCTATTTTCTTTTGAAAAAAGGAAGTATCAATTTTTTCGGTTTCATTTTTCGACAGAAGCCAACCTATCCCTTTATTTTGCATTCCAACATAGCCTTTTCCTATAAATTTGCCTGTTGGGTTTTGTAATTTCAAAATAGAACCTTCTTCTAAAGAATCAGCTTCATGGAACCCATCTTTTAAAAGAATAGGAACTCCTTTTTGTAGATCTTGTGCAAGTGCATCTTTAACTTTTACATCTATTTCATTTGTCATCATTGTCATCCTCAAGTTTCATTTTTAATCATTATCTCATAGTAGTTCACTTATTCGCTCGAATTATTATTTTCCAGCTTTTTCACTCTATTTTCCAGTTTGTTATATTTGCTTGTCGCATCGATTGCGAATACAAATGCAATAATGGCAAATATAAAAGCTGTTGTTTCCATATGTGGTTCGCTCCTCTCTACCTATATTCTTATGGTACAATATACTATACGTAAGTATAGGGAGGAAGTTCGCTGTGAAGAAATCTAAAGTCATCGTACCTATTATGGTCGTAGTTGCTGTGCTAGCAACGTTTATTCTAAACCAAGATGATTATAATGAAGTAACTATTATAAATAAAGTACTAATCATTGCAGGTGCAGCAATTGTATCCTCTATTATTGGATATTTTCTACTAGGATCAGATATTGATAAAATAGATCCAAAACCAACAAAAAACGTGTTAAAAAACAAGAAGGTAAACAGAAAGTAATCTGTTTACCCTTTTTTCTTAAGGGAGGAGTGACTCAATTGTTAGAAAACGCACGTCAGTTATTACAAACATATTTCGGATATGATTCGTTCCGAGAAGGACAGGAAACCATTATAAACTATGTGTTAGAAAACAAATCAAGTTTATGTGTAATGCCAACTGGTGGCGGTAAATCTCTTTGCTATCAAATTCCTTCCTTATTGATGGAAGGGCCGACAATTGTTATTTCACCATTAATCTCACTTATGAAGGATCAAGTAGATACATTATTACAGGCAGGAATTCCAGCAGCCTTTATTAATAGTACATTAACTGCAGAAGAAGTAAGAGAAACGATGGACGAAGTACAAAATGGGCATTATCGTTTACTGTATATAGCACCTGAACGATTGGAATCACAAAGCTTTCTAAGTCAACTAAAGCGCGTTAAAGTGCCATTAATTGCAGTAGATGAAGCACACTGTATTTCCCAATGGGGACATGATTTTAGACCGAGCTATCGTGCAATTCATCGATTAAAGGAAGTTTTTGAGGAAGCCCCAGTCGTACTTGCTTTAACTGCCACAGCTACTCCTGATGTGCGAGCGGACATATGTCGATTGCTTCAAATTGAACAAGATAATACAGTGATAACAGGATTTGCTCGTTCAAATTTAGCTTTTTCAGTTGTGCTAGGACAAGACAAAAATCGATTTTTGAAAGACTTTATTAAAAAGAATGCGAAAGAAGTAGGAATTATTTATGCAGCTACTAGAAAGACAGTTGATCTTCTACATGAGTTGCTAATAAAGGTTGGTGTACGCGCTGCGAAATATCACGCAGGTCTTCCTGAGGCATTTCGTAATAAAGAACAAGAGCGTTTTCTGACGGATGAAGCGCAAGTAATGGTTGCAACGAATGCATTCGGTATGGGGATCGATAAATCGAATGTACGATATGTAATTCATTATCAACTGCCTAAAAATATGGAAAGCTATTATCAAGAGGCAGGAAGAGCTGGAAGAGACGGATTACCAAGTGAGTGTGTCGTGTTGTATGCATCACAAGATGTGCAGACACAAAGATTTTTAATTGACCAAGCGTTGGACCGTGAAAGAATTCCGCAAGAATTGGAAAAGCTACAAGGAATGGTCGATTATTGCCATACGGAAAATTGTTTACAACAATTTATCGTAAATTATTTTGGAGAACCAAATGGAGAGCCGTGTGGTAGTTGTGGTAATTGTACAGATACAAGGGAAATGTCTGATGTTACAAAAGAGGTGCAAATGATCTTGTCTTGTGTTGTTCGAATGGGACAGAAGTTTGGGAAAACAATTACTGCTCAAGTGTTAACTGGTTCGCAAAACAAAAAAGTAATGGATTTTGGATTTACGAAACTATCTACTTACGGAATATTAAAAAATAAATCGTTAAAAGAAGTTTCTGGGCTAATGGAATTTATGATTTCGGAAGGTTTACTTTTAGTCAATCATGGAAGCTTGCCGACCATTTATGTATCAGATGCAGGAAAGGATGTATTACTTGGGGAAAGACAAGTGATGCGAAAAGGAGTAGCGGTAACGAAACAAATTGCGAAAAATGATCCATTATTTGAAGGATTAAGAGTGCTTCGGAAAAAACTTGCGGACGAAGCTGGTGTACCACCATTTGTTATTTTCTCAGATAAAACACTACAAGATATGTGTGTGAAGCGCCCGCAAACCGAAGAAGAATTATTAGATGTACACGGTGTAGGTGCTAATAAACAAGAGAAATATGGAAAAGTTTTTCTCGAGGAAATTAGTCTTTATAGCACAGTATAATTTTTATGGGATACTACTGTTAAATTGGAAGGAACATTAATTTTCTTCGCATCTTCAGTAGAAATTTCGACAATAACCGACTGCTCTAAAATTTTGAAAATAGTACCATGAACTTCGTGATCATTACGTGTAAAAGAGATCTTTTCATCAATTGACCTTGCTGCTACGAAGTCAGAAACTTCTTTTGTTTGTCTTTGGAAACTCATGTGTTAACCTCTTTTCTAGTTTTATTCACGCAAAAAGCGATATTTCAATTATACCATAGTTAACCTGTTATAATGTGTTAAAGAGGTTATTTGTCGAAAGTTCTACAATTTTAAACATATAGAATGATAAATATTCAGCGATTAAATAAGATTTAAAGAGGAGATTATGAATAGTGCATTTTAAAGAGTTAAATTTAGACGAAAAAATATTACGCGCAATCGAACAATTAGGCTACACAGAGCCGACAGAAGTACAACAAAAGGTTATTCCGGTTGCCCTTCAGAAACAAGATATTCTTGTGAAATCTAAAACAGGTAGTGGAAAAACCGCTTCATTCGCGACGCCGTTATGTGAGCTTGTCGATTGGGAAGAAAACAAACCACAAGCATTAGTGCTCACACCTACAAGAGAACTAGCTGTTCAGGTACAAGAAGACATAACGAATATAGGTCGTTATAAGCGAATAAAAGGACTTGCCTTGTACGGAAAATCACCTTTTGCCAAACAAAAATTAGCATTAAAGCAAAAAACACATATCGTTGTAGGGACACCTGGACGAGTGCTGGACCATATCGAAAAAGGAACACTTGATGTGTCCAAAATTGAATACCTTGTCATTGATGAAGCAGATGAAATGTTAAATATGGGCTTTTTAGAGCAAGTGGAATCAATTATTAAATTATTGCCAAAAGAACGTACTACGATGTTATTTTCAGCTACTTTATCGGATGTGATTAAAAAGCTAAGTAGTAAATACATGAAGCAAGCTGTATCTATTGAGATAGATGCTGCCGAAGAAAATGCTCCAGATATTGAGCATGTGAAGTATGTAGTGGTGGAGGAACTGAAGCTATCATTCCTTGAAAAACTAACTATTATCGAAAACCCTGACAGTTGTATCATATTCTGTCGTACTAAGGAACGAGTAGAACAACTGGTGGATGTGTTAGATGAAAAAGGGTATACAGCAGACAAAATTCATGGTGGAATGATGCAAGAAGACCGTTTTGAGGTAATGGATGATTTCCGTCGAGGAGATTTCCGATATTTAATTGCCACAGATGTTGCAGCTCGTGGAATTGATATTGAAGACATTACACATGTTGTTCATTATGATGTGCCACTTGAAAAAGAAAGCTATGTGCATAGAACTGGTAGAACAGGACGTGCGGGTCGTAGTGGGAAATCGATTATGCTTGCAACTCCATATGAGGACAAGTTTGTAAAGGAAATTGAAAGTTATATTGGCTTTGAGATTCCTACAGGAGCGGAATTCTCTGAGGAAGCAGTTGCAAAAAATCGTGCAGCGTTTGATTTGAAAATGCAAGAACAACCAGAAGTTAAAGAATCAAAAGGTGCACAATTAAACGCAAACATCACTAAATTATATTTCAACGGCGGCAAGAAAAAGAAACTTCGCGCAGTCGATTTCGTAGGAACAATTGCAAAAATAGAAGGAGTTTCCGCTGATGACATCGGTATCATTACGATTCAAGACAATGTCACTTACGTCGAAATCCTAAATGGCAAAGGTCCTCTCGTATTAAAAACGATGAGAAACACAACGGTAAAAGGCAAACTACTTAAAGTGCATATTGCGCATAAATAAAAAAACCGAAGAAGGTCTAGTGCCTTCTTCGGTTTTTTAGTATGTTTAAGGGATGAGCACCACATAATCAAGAGCGAGTACCACATAACCCAAGGCAAGCACCACATAATAGGTGTTGAGTACCACATAACCAAGGTGAGTGGCACATAACAGGTGTTGAGCGCCACATAACCAAGAGCGAGTACCACATAACCCTAGGCAATCACCATAAATAGGTGTTGAGTACCACATAACCCATGGTGAGTGGCACATAACGGGTGTTGAGCACCACATAATCTCTGAATTCCTCGATATTTTCATTTTAATAAGATCAGTTGTTTCACAGATAGAGTTATGTTTTATATTTAGGGCGCGGTTAATGATGGTAATCTTAAATAAGTTGTTTTTTTATCAATATATATTATAATAGTTGAGACTATTAAGTAAGAAAGAAGGTAAAGAGTGATGGAAACTGTTTCTGTAAATGCAGCATTGGAAAAAGAAGTAAAGTCATATATGTTGCTTGGAGATTTGCTTACAATGGGACCAGTCTGCCCTTTTTTAAGCAAACTTCATATGGAAAACAGCTACCGGAAGCTTTTTGTCTTCTTAATATAGAATTTGTAGAATATCCTTAAATGGTTTTAACATTTTGATTAAGTACTAAGTAAGCAATTACTAGGCGCCGGTTCTATTCGGCGTCTTTTTTGTGTTCTTAAGCAAAATTTACAGAATATCTCTAAATGATTTTGTGTATTTTGGATAAAGTATTACTCAATCCTTAGGCGCCGGTTTTATTCGGCGTCTTTTTGTGTTCTAAAGGAGAGAATTTGAGATGAGTATGTTTTTATGGCCTCCTGTTTGATGAGATTCAAAAAAAGGCTGGCCAATATTTACAAAGAAAGAGTGATATAAATGTTAATTCAATTAAATAGTATTAGTAAAAGCTATTCAGGTGATCCCATACTTTCAAATATATCAATGAAAATTGAATCAGGTGACCGGATTGGTCTTGTTGGAGTGAATGGTGCTGGAAAATCAACCTTATTAAAGATTATAGCTGGGGATATCCCTTACGAAGATGGGGAAATTTATATTGGAAAAGAAACAAAAATTGGTTATTTGCGTCAAAACAGTGGACTACAAATGGATAATACAATTTGGAATGAAATGTTGAGTGTCTTCGCTGATCTTCTCCATGTTGAAAAAGAACTTCGAGAGCTAGAGAGGATGATGGGTGAACCTTCTTTAGTGACTGATCCCGAGAATTATGAAAAAACGATGAATCGTTACGCAACAAAATCTGACTGGTTTATGGACCACGGTGGTTATGAAATTGAAGCAAAAATTCGTGGTGTGCTTCAAGGGATTGGATTTGGAGATTTTTCTCATGACACACTCATTGATAAGTTAAGTGGAGGTCAGAAAACAAGACTTGCTCTTGCTAAAATACTGTTGGAACAGCCGGATTTACTTATGCTTGATGAGCCTACGAACCATTTGGATTTTACTACTTTGGCTTGGTTAGAAGGTTATTTACGTTCATATCCTGGTACTATCCTCGTTGTTTCACATGATCGTTACTTTTTGGACTCGCTTGTAACAGTTATTTATGAAGTTGAGCGAACAGAAGCACGACGGTACACAGGTAACTATTCGAAATATGTTGAGAGTAAAGAGAAAAACCGTGAAATTCTTGCTAAGAAATATTCAATTCAGCAAGAACAAACTGCGAAGATGGAAGATTACATTCGACGTAATATCACCATGGCAACTTCGTCTAAAAGTGCAAAAAACAAACGAAAGCAGCTTGAAAGAATTGAACGTATAGATAAACCTCTCAAAAACTTAAAACGTGCACAAATGTCGTTTTCAATAGAAAAAACGTCTCATAAAGAAGTATTACGGGTTCGCGATATCAATATTTACTTCGGAGTAGATAACGAACGAAAGCCTCTATTAAATAATATCAGCTTTCAACTTAGCCGAGGCGAGAAGGTGGCGTTAATCGGTCCAAATGGTATTGGGAAGTCTACACTACTTAAGACGCTAATTGATGAATATAAACCAGATAGTGGCGTAATAACTTGGGGGAACGGAGTTACCATTGGTTACTACGATCAAGAACAATCTACTTTAAATCCCAATAACACAATACTAGATGAGGTATGGAGTATGTTTCCTCATATTGAAGAGGCTAGAATTCGTACTGTACTCGGAAATTTCCTGTTTACTGGCGAAGATGTGTTTAAGAAAATATCTTCCCTTAGTGGTGGTGAAAAAGCTCGTGTTGCACTGTCTAAGCTCATGTTACAAGAAGCCAATGTACTCATTATAGATGAGCCGACAAATCATTTAGATTTGTACAGTAAAGAGGTGTTGGAAACAGCACTCATGAATTATGAGGGTACATTGTTCTTCATTTCTCATGACCGTTATTTTCTTAATAAGTTAGCTAATAAAATGTTGGAACTTACTTCTACGGGCACAATTGTATATAACGGCAACTATGATGATTATGTTGAGAATAAATCGCAAAAAAGTAGCAAGCCTTTTGCCTAGATAATAACACTTTGATGAAGAGAAGGTTGTGATGTTTCGTTTTCATTAAAAATGGACTAGGAAGAGACTACGAGTACCACATAACCAAGTGTATGAGCACCACAAAAAGAGTTGGAGGTTAATTTAAACCTCCAGCTCGTCCTCTATAAATTTTCGATAAGATGCCATGATACCTTCTTGTAAATTGTTTGGTGGGAAAACTGAAGGCTAATCGATTCGTTTCCATCCGGTGAAATATCACCATTATATTCTCTTGTTTTATACACAGCAGTAACTGAGTAAAAAGTATCGCCATTTGCTACCTCAAAATAATAATCTGGTCCTAAGTATACATGACATAGTTTTAACTCTCCAACAGATAATCCAGTTTCCTCTAAAACCTCTCTTCGAGCAGTATCCTCTAGGCTTTCACCAAGCTCCATTAATCCACCAGGCAATCCGAATATGTCGTGAACTCGATCTTGTAGTAATACTTCATTTTTATCATTTAATATAAGGTATAAGCGGGCTATGTCCCACATACTTTCGTAACTCTTTGTAGTATTCCATAGTAAGCTATCCTTTCAAGTATAATTCTATTATCAGTGTCCAATAAAAAAATGGTAAGATAACTTGATATAGTGAAACTTCAATCAATGAGAATCGTATAACTATTAGAGAATTAGAAATAAGCTGAGGATGTGAGCGTTAGGTGGCAAATAAGCGTTGGTTTCAAGTAGGTGTAGCAGTACTACTTACGTTGTTAATAATTTTTATGTTTAGGGAAGTAAAAAGTATTTTTTCCCCTTTAGTTATTGTTGCACAAGCAATATTTATGCCCTTATTAATAGGTGGTGTCTTGTTTTATTTAGCTAGACCACTTCAAAAATGGTTAGAGTCTAAGAAATTTCCAAGATGGTCAAGTATCATTTCCATCTTCGTAGTTATTGGTTTAATAGCTTGGGGATTTTATGCACTTATCGGTCCACCTCTAACAAATCAAGTGAATTCACTAGTGAAAAATACACCAGAAATTGTGAAAGAGATAGAGGACTTTACGAAATATACTATTTCTCAAAAAGATAGGATTACTGATCTCCCGGAGCCGATACAAAAAACGATAAAAGAAGCAACTGGAAAGATTGATACGATTGCAGTAGTGGCAGGTTCGCTACTAGTAAAATTCGTTCAAAGTGTGTTCCAAGGACTATTCTTACTTGTTCTTGTGCCGTTTTTCCTTGTATATATGCTGAAGGATCACGAAAAATTTTCACCTTTTGTCGCCCAATTTTTTAAAGGAGAAAAGAAAACATGGATTCGAAAAACATTATCGGATGTAGACGATACATTGCGGTCGTATATACAAGGTCAGCTATTCGTTAGCTTTTTAGTAGGTGTAATGTTGTTCATTGGATATTTTGCAATTGGGCTTAAATATTCTCTATTACTTGCATTATTCGGAATGATGATGAATGTAGTTCCATTTTTAGGTCCATATATTGCATTAGTTCCCGCACTAATCATAGGGTTCCTTCAAGAGCCGAAAATGGCTATTTATGTTGCAATTGTAATGCTAGTCTCACAACAAATTGAAAGTAATTTCATCACTCCAAATGTAATGGGGAAATCATTAGATATTCATCCATTAACGGTTATTACGATAATTTTAGCAGCAGGAAATATTGCAGGATTATGGGGAATTATTTTAGGTGTTCCTACTTATGCGGTAGTAAAATCGATACTAAAAAACATTTATGCTCATCGGGAAGGAATAAAGGATGCTGCCACAGAATCTATATAGGTAGGTAGGTAGGTGATTGCATGACGTTTAAATCCAAGAGAGATCGTACTTTTATAATACTAATTATGGTGGCTAGTGTCCTAATTGCATTGGCAACACTTTTGCCGGTAGTAGTTGAACTGTTTATTATGGAAGCACCTGATATGAAGGCTGTTTGGATTACGTCTGTAATCTTTCTATTGTGTGAAGGATTTATTTTATGGGTTTCCTTAGATATCGTATACACGTTTAAAGAAAATTCTTTAATTGTACGTGGTGGATTGTTCCGAAGTAATATCCCTTTTGAGGATATTACGAAAGTGAATCCAACATCAAATATTCTCGTTGGATACCGAATCCTTTCCTCCAAAGATGCGTTGGAGATTCATTATAAAAAAGCGACAATGGGAAGTGTAATTATCTCGCCTGAAAATCAAGAAGTATTTTTGGAGATTTTATTAGAAAAGGCGCCACATATTCATATTGTGAAATGAGGGTAAAGGCTAATGGATAATGAAAATTTCAATAAACCGAGTAACGATTTAATCGGAGATATTTTAAGGAATTATGAAAAGACTGGCGGAATGGATAATCTAAAAGGTACAGGAAAACCACTGTCGGATGAATATTTTTCTGGAGACATATTTCAGCACTTTCAAAAAATTGCTAAGGACGCAGGATACAAGCCACATTGGTTAAAGCTACAACATGAGATCCGCGATGAATTAAAAGATATTGCCGATAAATACGCGAACGGGCAAAACAGTGATTTACAATTCCGAGTAACAAAAGTAAACGAAAAGATTATAGCTTACAATAAATCATGTCCGCCTCCTATGCAAAAAGGAACGGTCAGATTAGAATCAATCGAAGCAGCAAGTAATAGATGGTAAAATACAAACAGTGTCTCTTTTTCTTAGAGACACTGTTGTTCGTTTTAATCAGGGGGAAATAAAATGAGAAATGAAAGATTGAAAATGATGATTGTATCTTCGCTATTTGCCGCAATTATTGCCATTGCAGCGCAGATAATGATTACAATTCCACCAGTTCCATTTACGTTAATGACAATAGCGGTCATGCTAACCGCAACTATCCTAGGGAAAAAATATGGAACGTTAGCAGTAATTATCTATGTACTAATGGGATTAGTTGGGATACCTGTATTTGCAGGGATGAAAAGTGGTTTTGGAATTATCTTAGGTCCAACTGGTGGTTATCTAATTGCAATTATACCTGCTACTTTATTCATAGGGTGGTATCTTGAGAAATTTGGCCATACGAAAGTACAAGCGATTATTGCAAATATGATTGCAGTTTTTATAATTTTATTGATTGGTACAGGTTGGTTAAAGGTTGTAGTAGATCTTCCTTGGAATGGTGCTTTTAAAGGGGGAATGATGCCGTTTATATTGCCGGATCTTGCAAAGGCTATTGTTGCAGCATTGTTGGCGGTTGTTATAAGAAATCGTTTAGTTGCTGCAAAATTAATATAAAAAACAAGCTCCGAGGTGGTTCGGAGCTCATTCTTTTTTTAGGGGTATCGTTCTTCACTTATAGAACGATTTTTTGTGTGGTGGTGGTAGTTTTCGTCTTGCACTTTCATGTTAAGTTCTTCAACTTGAATGGCATCTACAGTTTGCATATCCTTATGCATATCGAATAGACTTTCTTTCGTAGTTCGGACGCCATCTGGATTGTCTAAAAATGGACCTTTAGCATCCTTAGGACCTTTATCCTTCATTTTTAACAAGGTTCAAGAGCATATGGCTAAGTGCATGTTGTTGTTCTTTGTCTCCACTTTTCCATAGTTGTTGTAGAAGATGTTGTTCACGATTTCGAGGTTCTTCATGAGTGGCTAAATAACCAGCTACTTTTTCAGTTGCTTTAGCTAATGTCTCTTCACTTAAGCCTATTTTTTCTCCAGCGGCTACTTTGCCAGCTAAATAGGATTTAAATGAAGTAAAGTTTTTTAGTATTTCTTCTTTTTCTTCAGTACCGATACTATTTAATTTATTCTCGACACGTTCATCTATCTTGTTTCCCAAGCTTCCTCACTCCTTTAATATTAGACTCTTATTAGCTATTCCCAAAGGATGATTAAACATGCATGAAAAAATGATAAATTTAGTTTGGACAATATCCGCACTTTTGTAATCCAGGAATATCTTTTGAAAAACAACAAGTAGTACGGACTGTTGTATTCATTAATTTAGCAGGATGTTGTCCTCTCAAATATTTAGCCAAATGAGATTTTGAAGTAAATGATTTCCATATAGTCTCATCTTGTAATAAATTCCAATCAATTTTAGCTTGTTCAGCAATAACAGGATTTTCTAAAAAAACGTAGTAATGCCACAGTAGATAACCAAACACATTTTCCCAAAGTGTCATTGGAGATATACTGCACTGCGCTCGGAGCTGTTGGATAATGGAGAAGCATTGATGTTCCCAAACATGTTGAATATCTTTCGCACGATCATCCTTTACTTCTCGAAAGTATTCTTCCGGTATATACGTGCTAATTGTTTTATTACCATACTCAGTTATAGCGAAAAATTGTATTGATTCAAGTGGACCATCCCAAATTTCATCATACATAGTCATCATATAAAACTGCATCGAGATGAACATTCCAACTCTTCGCATAAAAAAGGATGCTGCAATCGGATCATTTGGTGCTCCGGAAATTAATTTAATAATGGGAAGTGCGTTCTCAACGTTTTTCGCATGAAAAATTGGCGATCCTGATGGTTCCAAATAGACACTATAATTATTCAGTTGTCGAATTTGATCGTTCGTTAAAGTTGTCATAAGAATAGTATACAATTTTTTTGAATTATTGTTGACATTTTAAATGAAAATGATTATCATTATCGTATAGAGAAATACTCTTAATTTGAGAATATTCTTGCCAGCGACTTTTCTCCAAATTGTGGCTGATCAATAGCACACTTAACCCCCTCAAAGTTGAGTTAGTGCAGTGCATACATTTATTTCGGCAGCCATTAATGGTTGCCGATTTTTTTGTGGAAATAATATATTCATTAATAAAAACCACTGGATATTAGGTATCTGGCCATACGTTTGTTGAAAGCCCCTTAAAAAGAGCTATCTGCCCCTAAGTCCGCTTTATATACCCGTAATCGGTAGTTATCTGCCCCTAAGTCCGTTCGATATACCCGTAAATGGTAGTTATACGCCCCTAATATAACCAAAAGAGGATGTTGTAATTAGTTGTTTTGTGCAAGTCTTCACTAAATTGACTTCAACGAACAGAATCATTATAATTTTCAGAATATATAGCTAGATAGAAGCTGATGGAAATCTAAGGAGGTAGAAGTGAGAAAATGGATTTAAAGACGAAAGCATTAAATATGCATCGAAGTTATAAAGGAAAAATGGAAATGGTTTCAAAGGTTCCTATAGAGAGTATGGTGGATTTAAGTTTAGCTTATTCTCCTGGAGTAGCAGAACCTTGTTTGGAAATAAAAAATAATTCTTCTGCCATCTATGAATACACGATGAAGGGTAATCTAGTAGGAGTTGTGACAGATGGTACAGCCGTTTTGGGACTTGGTGATATCGGACCAAAAGCAGCATTACCAGTTATGGAAGGGAAGGGAATTTTGTTAAAAAGATTTGCGAACGTTGATGCTTTTCCAGTTTGTTTGGATACAAAAAATGTAGATGAGATTGTGCAAATTGTAAAAGCATTGAGTCCGACATTTGGAGCTATAAATCTAGAAGATATTTCTGCACCACGCTGTTTTGAAATAGAAGATCGTCTTCGTAAAGAATTAGATATACCTGTATTTCATGATGATCAGCATGGTACAGCTATTGTAGTTGGCGCAGGTCTCCAAAATGCAGTGAAGCTTGTCCGCAAAGAGATTCATTCATTGAAACTAGTGATTAATGGTGCTGGTGCAGCAGGAATGGCTATTTTAAGAGTCCTTCAACAACTTGGGTATCAGCAAATTATTATGTGTGACTCGACGGGAATTATTTATGAGGGCCGTGAAGAAGGTATGAACCCTATAAAAGAGTCCATTGCTAGTATTACGAATCCACTAGGATTAAGGGGATCATTAAAAGATGCAATGGTTGGTGCAGATGTGTTCATCGGTGTTTCGGTAGCGAATCTTTTAACCAAAGATATAATTGATGCGATGAATGATGACTCGATTGTTTTTGCTTTAGCAAATCCAAATCCAGAAATTGCATATAATTTAGCAAAAGAGTGGGGTGTAAGAGTTATTGCAACTGGACGTTCTGATAATCCGAACCAAGTGAATAATGTTTTAGCTTTTCCAGGAATTTTCAGAGGAGCGCTAGATGTAAGGGCAACGGATATAAACGAGGAAATGAAGCTAGCAGCCGTTCAAGCAATTGCTTCTCTTATTGATGAGGATGAATTATCGGAGGATTACATTATTCCGGATGTTTTTGATGAGAGAGTAGTGAATGCGGTGGCACAAGCTGTTAGTGATGCCGCAATTGAATCAGGCGTCTCTATTTTATTTCAAGCAGCATTGAAATAGTAAACAATTCAAAAGCTTTCTAAGGAGTAAATGTCACTTTAAGAAGTTTTTTTGTGAGGAACTTTTCTTCAAGTCAAACGTAAAATTAGATACAAGAAGAAAAGAGGGGATCCAAATGGATGTACGAGAATTTTATGTATCAATATCACCAAAAGAAGCAATAGACATTTTGCATGAGTATATAGTACAAGGAAGTATTTCCGGAGCAATTGTAGACGTATATGAACGGGTTGTTGGCGAGCATCAAGTCATTGTTTGTGTTTTAGAAAAATACTATATGCGCACAAGCAATCGTGCTTCACTAACTATTACTATCGATAATTTGGAAAATAATACGAAAGTGCATGCCGCTTCATCAGGAGCAGGACAGGGAGTATTTCTTCGTTTCGACTGGGGAGCTGGAGGAAGTTTTGTAAATAGTGTGGAAAAAGCACTAGAAGCATATATGATTTAAGAAAAAAAGTGCAGAGTTACAAAACTCTGCACTTTGTATTATTATTTGGTCCTCAAAGCAACTCTCGTATTTAAGATTTTCGTATAATAGCTATGTAAAAACATTCCTAGAATAATTATTCCAAGGCCAACGAGTGCAGTTGGGGCTGGCAAAGGAACATGGAGTAAAAACATTTCTCCAATAATAACAAAAATAATTTCAGTGGACTGAGTTGCTTCTACGGCTGCAAGTTTACCCTGATGGTCACGAACTCGATCTGTTGCCATAAAGAATAAAATAGTAGCTATTACTCCGGAACTGACAGCAACAATTAAAGATTGGAAAACTTGACCTATCGAAGGTAATCCGACCGTGAAAAAGGCATAGACAGCCATTAATATCCAAGCCGGCATCGATGCAATGGTCATGCCTAAAACGCGCTGAAATGTATCTAGTCTTCCTTCTAAATGCCCCATCATTTTTCGATTTCCTAGTGGATAGGCAAATGCTGCAATGATTACTGGGAGGATTCCTAAAAGGATCATGCTCATATTTACTGATTCTGTATTTGGAATTTGTATTAGTATAATTCCTATTAAAATGACAAGCGATATAAAAAGTGATACAACAGGAATTCTTTGTTTAATAATTCGATTCTCGATTTTCAACTTGAATAATGGTGCAAGGAGAACACCCGCAACAATCGTAAATTGCCACATCCCTGATATTAACCATCCTGGTCCATATCCAGCTGCAAAAGTTATCGGTGCGTAAAATAACACAAAACCGACGAAGCTCCAAACTAACCATGGAACAGGGGCGGTTTTTAATTCCTTAAACATAGTAGATAACCCTTTTCGATAATAGACGATGACTAATAAAAAAGGGACCATGAAAAAGTAACGGAGGGAAGAGCTCCAAAGCCAGCTTCCTCCCGATAATTCCATTGAACGATTAAGTATGAATGTTACTGCAAAAAATAAAGAGGCTAAAACACCAAGAAGTATTTCACGCATTTAAACACCTACTTAAGCTTGTTTTTCAAATGATTGGATAATACCCTTTACTACTTTTGTTGCTTTCTCCATAACATCAACAGATACGTATTCGTATTTACCATGATAGTTCTCTCCGCCAGTAAATACGTTAGGAGTAGGCATACCCATGAAAGAAAGCTGGGAACCGTCTGTACCACCACGAATTGGAATAATAAGTGGTTCGATATCTAGTGAAACCATAACATCTCTAGCCACATCTACAATTTCCATAACTGGTGTAATTTTTTCACCCATATTGTAATATTGATCGTTTAACTCAATAGAAATAGCACCTTCTCCGTATTCTGCTTTGATCTTTTCAGCAGTATCCAGGAATAATTGCTTTTTCACTTCGAATTTTTCGCGGTCATGATCGCGGATTATATAGCTAAGTTCCGTTTTCTCTACATCCCCATTAACATTCATCAAATGGATAAACCCTTCATAACCCTCTGTTTTCTCAGGAACTTCGTCTGTTGGCATATGTGATTGGAATTTCATAGCAATTGTAATAGAGTTCACCATTTTTCCTTTTGCAGAGCCAGGGTGCACACTCGTACCATTCGTTACAACTTTAACACCTGCTGCATTGAAGCTCTCATATTGCAATTCACCAAGAGGTCCACCGTCCATTGTATAAGCAAATTTTGCTCCGAATTTTTCCACGTCGAATTTATGTGGTCCGCGACCGATTTCTTCATCAGGATTAAATGCTACACGTATTTTTCCGTGTTTCACTTCTGGATTTTGAACGAAGTATTCCATTGCCGTCATAATAATTGCAATTCCAGCTTTATCGTCCGCACCTAATAGTGTTGTACCATCTGTAGTAAGAAGTGTATGACCAACGTAATTTTTAAGCTCAGGGAAATCCTTCACAGTCATAACTGTGTTTTCGTTCAGTGTGATATCTTGACCATCGTAGCTATCAATACGCTGAGGGTTTACATTTTTCCCAGTGTAATCAGTTGCAGTATCGACATGAGCTAAAAATCCAATTGTCGGAATATCCTTATCTGTATTAGAAGGCAAAGTAGCGAATAAATAACCATTTTCATCTAAAGTAATTTCTTCTAGACCGATTTCTGCAAGTTCTTTTTCTAATACATGAAGTAAATCCCATTGACCATCTGTTGATGGGCAAGTAAGACTTGCAGCATTCGATTGTGTGTCTATTTTTGCATAGCGAGTTAAACGCTCGATTAATGTTTCTTTCATGAGAATAAATCCCCTTTCAAATTAAAAAGCCTACATTTATTTTAACAGATTCTTTCGAGTTGCGGAATAATGAGCATGAATACTATATGCAAACAAGAACTGAGCTCCGTAATAGGAAATCATAATAAGGACATCCGAAAAAGGAACATCTATAATAAATCGATTAATGGCAAGCACAGAATCCGAAATCATAAATAAAATGGCACCAATAATTGCGAATTTATTAGCTGTTTGAAATGCATTCCATCCCATTGATAAAATAACAATAATATATAGAATGACAGCAGCGGCTAAAACAAAATCTCCTTTTGTCCAAAGAGTTCCAGCAATCCAAAAAGCCATCCCAATTCCGTAACAAATAAGAAGAATAGCAGCCCACTTTGGAATAGTTGATGTTTTAATATGGCGGAACGCAACAATATACCAAATATGCCCGATTAAAAATGTAATAAGGCCAACAATAAACCAATAAATCAAACCATCTGCAAGCATACAAATAAATAGGCCAGTCATAATAAGAATTTTATATTTTTTGGACTCTCCAGCAGATTGCATCAATGCATACAAGATTATCAATAGCATTGGAATAAGTTTAAACGTTATTTTAGTTATTACTGGGTCATCCGGAATGAAGAAAATATAAATAATAGCCATCACCGCAATAAAAATGCTAATAATCTTGTTCCACATAAAAATAATGACACCCCTTTTACTTTATATTCGTTATTGGTAGAAAATATCCTGCAATAGTATATGCGAATATAAAATAAAAAAAGAACAAGCATCCGAACTAGAAGATGCTTGCTCTAGGGTAATTCAATATTCAGGAGGATTGTAAGTTACATAAGTACCTGCGATAAAATCATGAATTGCTCGGTTGTCTTCTCGTAGGGCAACCATACATATACTAACGATAGTTCCTATTCCAAATGTAAGTGCATACACAAGACCGCCAATAATTTCTCGTTTTAGCATTGTCCAGAAGTCTATACTTGAACCATCTATTTTCACAATTCGAATGCCGACTATTTTCTTTCCAATTGTATATCCAGACCATAAAAGAGGTACTATCAATGCATAGATGCTTTCACAAACCGTTGACAACCAAGTTTCAGGAAATTCTCCCGTAATGATAAAACTAATAACCATTAGTGGAATTCCGATGATGAGACCATCCAAAATATTTGCACCTAATCGAATCCAAAAACCGGCTGGATTTAACATGTTACCGTTCCATTCTCTATTAGAGAGCAGAGTCATCCACACTATTTAAATATTCTTCTATTGAACCAATAACCGATTCAACACAACCTTCTTCAAATGGAGAAATTAAATTTGCATCAGCTACTAATTTAGTAAAAGATTTTGAGCCGCCTAACTGGCAAAGGTGTAAATAATCCTTCCAAGCCGATTCGTGATCTTCTCTTGAACGCTTCCAAAATTGGAACGCACAAATTTGCGCTAATGTGTAGTCAATATAATAGAATGGGCTAGAATAAATATGCCCTTGGCGTTGCCAGAAGCCACCCGCCTCTAAGTAGCTATTTCCATCATAATCACGATGAGGTAAATAGATTTCTTCGATTTTTTTCCAAGCTGCTTTACGTTCAGCAGGGGTCATTTCGGGATTTTCATATACGACGTGTTGGAATTCGTCTACCGCTACACCGTAAGGCAAGAATAGAAGTCCACTACTCAAATGTGCAAATTTATATTTATCGGTTTGTTCTTTAAAGAATAATTCCATCCAAGGCCATGTGAAAAATTCCATACTCATCGAGTGAATTTCACAAGATTCGAACGTTGGCCAAATGTACTCAGGAATTCCGATATTGCGGCTCGTAAACACTTGGAATGCGTGACCTGCTTCATGTGTTAACACATCGATATCTCCTGAAGTTCCATTGAAGTTAGAGAAAATATACGGAGATTCGTAATTATCAATAAAAGTACAATATCCTCCAGACTCTTTCCCTTTCTTCGCTACTAAATCCATCAAATCACGATCAATCATAAATTGGAAAAATTCTGCGGTTTCAGGTGACAGCTCTTCATACATCTTCTTTCCATTATCCACAATCCACTCTGGAGATCCTTGTGGTGTAGCATTTCCAGTCAAGAATTTAAGCGATTCATCGTAAAACTTTAGTTCATCTAACCCGATACGCTTCGCTTGTCGCTCGTATAATTTTGAAGCAGCAGGAACGATAAAATCACGAACTTGATCACGAAATTTTTTTACCATTTCCGCATTGTAATCGATACGATTCATACGAATATACCCAAGCTCCACAAAATTTTTATATCCTAATTTAGTTGCAATTTCATGACGAACTTTTACAAGCTGATCATAAATATCATCGAACTTTGCTTCATGCTCTTGGAAGAAACCTGCTCTTGCATCTGTTGCTTTCTTACGTACTTCTCGATCAGTTGATTCACCATATGGTCCAAGTTGGGCAAGTGTCAAAGTTTCCCCATTAAATTCAACTTGTGCGGAAGCAACAAGCTTAGAATAGTCAGAAGCCAATTTATTTTCTTTCTGCATAAGAGAAATTACTTCAGAAGAAAAGGCTTTTATTTGAAAATCAGCAAGATCAAATAACTGGTTACCCCATTTTTCTTCTAATTCTTTACGGAAAGGAGAAGCGACAAGTGCTTTGTAATATTCCGTAACGAGTTCTTCTACTTCTGGACTTACTTCATCAAAATAATCTCGTTCTTTTTGATAAAATTCATCATTCGTATCAATAGATGCTCGAATGTAAACCAGATTAGCTTGCGTTGAAAAATCATTACGAAGTGCATTCAATTTTTCAATTGCTGTACTTTGCTCTTCTACTGAAGATGCTTCCTTAAACTTTGATAAAGCATCATGGAACTTTACTTTGTCTTCTTCCAAATTTGGTCGTTTGTATTCGTAATCTTTAAATGTTACCAATGAGTTTCTCCTCCTGTTCGTTTCTTCGTAATTCGAAACGTTATCAATTCAATTGTTCATTATTTTCTGATATATTGCAACTAAAATTTTTAATTGACTTATAATAGACGAGTGGTTAATATGTCTATAAAATAGTAAACAAAAAAAGGTTGTGTTTGTTGCGTGGAAATATCGGAGTTATTTTGGAATGCAAATGCAGAACAATTAAAAGTTGGGTATATAGAAGGAAGTGAATCTTTTGTTTGCCTATTATGTGGAGAAACGATTGAAAAAGGTATTATTTACCCTATTGAAAATCGGTTATTTGAGGCGGAACGTTATATGAAACGACATATCGATACGGAGCATGGATCTGTATTTCATTATCTAATTGGCCTAAATAAAAAACTTACAGGATTAACAGATCATCAAAGTAGTTTACTTCGATTATTTTACGAAGGTAAGAGTGATGCAGAAATACAAACAGAACTGAACATCGGCAGCAGTTCAACAATTAGAAATCATCGTTTTGTCTTAAAGGAAAAAGAGCGACAAGCTAAAATATTTTTCACAATGATGGAATTATTGAAGGAAAAAGATGACCATGCTCCTACATTCCTACCTCTCCATAAAACAGCAACAATGGTAGATGATCGATACAATATCACGAAAGATGAGCAGGCAGACGTAGAAAAGAAATTTTTCCCCGAAGGCGTCGATGGACCACTTCTAAAGTTTCCTAAAAAGGAAAAGCAAAAACTAGCAACTCTTCGTGTCATCATCAAACGATTCGAATTAGAAAAGACATACAGTGAAAAAGAAATAAATGCAGTACTAAAAAATGTATATGCAGACTTTGTCACTTTAAGACGCTATTTAATTGAGTATGGATTTTTAGATAGAAAAGATGATGGCAGTGCGTACTGGGTGAAAAACTAAAGTAGAGGACTAAAACAAATGAAAGAAGATCGGTACAAAATAACGAAAGAAGAGCAAGAAGAAGCAGAAAAGAAATTTTTCCCGAGAGGCGTTGATGGACCACTAATAAAGTTTCCGAAAAAAGAAAAGCTAAAATTAGCAACACTAAGTGTAATCATCAAACGAGTTGAATTAGAAAAAACATATAGTGAAAAAGAAATAAATGCAATACTTAAAGATTTATATGCTGATTTTGTCACTTTAAGACGTTATCTAATTGAGTATGGATTTTTAGACAGAAAAGATGATGGTAGTGCGTACTGGGTGAAAAATTAACTTCATTTAGTCCTGAAATAAAGTATAAATTCGCCAAGGCGATAGTAGAGGGTGGAGAAAAATGGATCGTAAAAAAGAATTGAAACAAGAATATAAAGAAGTAAAAGTGGAAGGTGGAATTTATGTCATCACAAATAAGCAAAACGGCAAAAAATTCGTTGCATCTACACGTAACTTCAAAACATTAAACGGAACGAAATTTACGTTAGAAACAGGTACTCATACAAATCGAAAACTCCAAGAGGAGTGGAAACAATTTGGTGAAGATGCATTTGAAATTGAACATGTTGAGATACTAAAAAACTCAGAAAATCAATACGTAGACGAGAAGAAAGAACTACAAAAACTATTAGATAAATGGTTGGAACAACTACAACCATATGGGGAGAATGGTTACCATACTAAAATTTCTCGATACTAAAAAGGCTTCCATGCTCAAAGGAAGCCTTTTCTTCCTAATCAAATTAAAATCTTTACTTTCCTAAAGTAACTCCTGCAGATGTGAGAGCATTCCACCTACATCCGAGAGCAATCCCCGTTTTAACGAGAGCTATCTACTCCCATATTTTAAATGACATTATTGTGAACAGTATTTAAAATGTTTTGTATTTTCTGTAAAATTAACTATAAATATATTTCCCGATAAGCTTTTATTCTTAATAAGTATGTAAAAGAATGAATTCACTTTTATAAATAGAAGACGGTAGATTATACAGTGAATCTAGATTTGAAAACTATCTTTTTGAGTCAATTATAAAAGGAGGAATTGAAATGAAAGTTGCGTTAATCGGAGATAGCTTAACGGAAGGGCGACCTGGGGTTTCATTCTATAATATTTTAGAAGAAAAATTCCCAAACTATACATTCGTTAATCTAGGTAAACCAGGGGAGACCGTTAAAAGTTTGCATAAACGTTTATCGAAGACTAAGCTTGCAAAAGACTATGATCTTTCTTTCTTATGGATTGGTGTGAATGATGTCTACTCTAAATTGCTAAGTGTTCAAGCACAGCCAGTAGCGAAAGATCATGTTGAGTTTAAAGAGTATTATCAAAGTGTTTTTAATATAGTTCTTGAATCCTCAAAGAAAATAGTTGTAGTTACGCCAGCACTTGTCGGCGAAGATATAAATAATGTTTCTAATAAAGAAATAAAAGAATTGTCTACCATCATAGAATCAGTTGCCACTCATCATGAAAACGTCCATTTTCTAAATATGCAAACCTTTTTTGAAAAGCGTCTAGCCGATGTCAACAGTTCCGATTATATTAGCACGAATCCGATGAGGGTAATGATGGATGTATTCTTCTATAAGAAAGCTACGAAAATTGACGAGTTATCCAAAAAAAGAGGACTTAATCTCACGTTAGATGGGATTCATTTAAATAGTCATGGTGCTCAGATGGTAGCAGACGTTTATGCATCAATCATAAACCACATTAAAAATAGCGGTAAAGAGACAGCTTAAAGTGCTAATAAAAAGCAAACAAAAAAATGACTCCGAACAAATTCGGAGTCATTTCCCTACAATATAAGTCTTCAAGAGCGCGGCTCGCTCACGCATTCGCAATTTCATTTCCACACTTTTCGGTGTTTTTGCTGATACGACATCGGCGTCCCAGTCTATTTTTTTTGCAAGCATTTTCGCTCGATGTAGATGATAGTCACTTGTAATAATTGTCACGGACGTCACATTTTCGGGCAGCAACTCTTGAGAAAATAGCAAGTTTTCATAAGTAGAGGTAGACCGATTTTCTACGATGAGACGTTTATCCGCAATCCCTTGTTCCAAGAGAAAATTTTTCATAAAGACGGCTTCTTCAATATCTTCATCCTGTCCTTGTCCACCAGATAACACAAGCTTCACATGTGGATTCTCTGTAGCATATTTTAGCGCTGAATCTAACCGATACCGTAATGCAAGGGAAGGGATATTTCCTTTTTTTACTTTTGCACCAAGCACGATTGCATACTCATTGGTTCCATCTGCTTTAGGTTCAAGTCCCTCCGCTAGCCATTTACTCGTAAGCATCCACACACCAAATCCTCCAGAAGCAATGACAAATAGAGGAATAAGCACAATCCACCTCATTTTTTTCTTCATTCAATTCACTCATTTCATTCCAATAGAGGGCTTCTTTCTCCTTAAAAATGCTGAAATTCTTGGTTCTTCTTTAGATGCTAAACGGCGAAAATTTTCGATATGCAAAACAAGTGCCATGATGAATAAAAAACAAGCAATTGCAATAGGGGCATACCCTTCTGAAAACCAAATAGTCCCACCCACAAATACAAAATAAAAAACAAATACACCGATCAATAAATAATCCGTTAAAAAAGTCGTACCTACTAATAATAAAAGTCCAATCAGTCCAACAGGCCAATAAATAGCAAATAATATGCCAATGATAGAAGCGGTTCCTTTTCCACCTTTAAACTGAGTGTAAATGGGGAAGTTATGACCTAAGATAACAGCAGCTCCCGCTATATAAATTAATAAGTCCTGTTCAACATCGGAGAATAAAGCAAAGTGCTGCATGAAATAGCGGGTACCGATAATTACGATTACCCCTTTCAAAATGTCAATTAGTGCAACTAAAATACCATATTTCATTCCAAGAACGATTGCTGCGTTAGAAGCACCAGAGTTTTTTAGCCCTTCATTTTTAATATTGACTCCACTAAAAAATTGAGCAACCTTCGAACCATGAATTGCTCCGACTAGATAGCTAATAATTAGTACGCAAATAATCCAAATTGTCATTAAAACACCCCTAAAAATTTCTCTATTACATGTAACGTTTGAGAAATAAAGAAGTTTCAGAATTTTTTATTAAAATACTTGACTAATTGATTACTAGAATCTTATACTGTGTAACAAGATGGAAAACTAAATCTAATACTCTTATCAAGAGTGGCGGAGGGACTAGGCCCTACGATGCCCGGCAACCAACAAGTTCTGAACTTGGAAAGGTGCTAAATCCTACAAATTCAGGTTATGAATTTGGAAGATAAGAGGAGGAACATGCGAAATTGCACCCCTCTTCTTAAGCGAAGAGGGGTTTTGTTTGTTCTAACACTCCTCTCCCGCCTCCATAAGCGTCCATCTAAACTACTTTACAGGAGGAATTCAAAATGACAAATTTTCAACCAGAAACACTTCTTTTACACGGTGGTCAACAACCAGATCCAGTTACAGGTTCACGTGCAGTGCCGATACACAAAACAACTTCTTTCGTATTCCGTGATACAGAGCATGCTCAAAATCTATTTGCATTGAAGGAAGCAGGCAATATTTATTCACGAATCACAAACCCGACAGTAGACGTCTTTGAACAACGAGTTGCATTACTTGAAGGAGGGACAGCGGCAGTTGCGCTTTCTTCTGGAATGGCAGCAATCGCATTTTCCATTTTAAATATTGCTGGAGCCGGCGACGAAATTATTGCAGCGGAAAACTTATACGGTGGAACATTTAATTTGTTTGCCCATACATTGCCGCGTTACGGTATTACTGTAAAGTTTATTGACTCAACAGATCCAGAAAACTTCCGCACAGCGGTGACGGAAAAAACAAAAGGATTCTTTGCTGAAATTATTGGAAACCCAAGCTTAAATGTACTTGATGTAGAGAAAGTTTCTGCAATTGCAAATGAGGTAGGAGTACCTTTGCTAGTGGATAATACATTTGCAAGCCCGTATGGTGCAAACCCGATTAAACATGGTGCACATGTGGTCATCCATTCTGCAACAAAATGGATTGGCGGACATGGAACAACAATCGGGGGAGTAGTTGTAGATGGAGGAAATTTCAATTGGGATTCCGAAAGATTCCCTGGATTCACAGAACCAGACGTAACCTATCATGGCTTACGATATGGAATTGATGTTCCAAACGTAGCGTTTGCGATTAAACTCCGTGTTCAACTGTTACGTGAT
Source organism: Psychrobacillus sp. NPDC058041 (assembly GCF_042885655.1). NCBI lineage: Bacteria > Bacillati > Bacillota > Bacilli > Caryophanales > Bacillaceae > Psychrobacillus > Psychrobacillus sp. NPDC058041. The sequence continues at coordinate 199,206 of NZ_JBHVRO010000005.1, read as the reverse complement.
TTTGGCCCCTCCTTAAGCCCGGAAGCAGCATTTTCTTTCTTACAAGGTTTAGAAACACTTCATTTGCGAGTACCAAAGCACAATGAAAATGCACAAAAAATAGCAGAATATCTATCTAATCATGAGGGCGTAGAATGGGTTAACTACCTTGGATTAGAGGATCACCCATCCTATGAACTTGCACAAAAATACTTAAATAATGGTTTTGGATCTATTTTAACTTTTGGGGTGAAAGGCGGCAAAGAAGCAGGCCGACATATTATTGACAATATTGAAATTTGGTCGCATGTAGCAAATGTTGGTGATGCAAAATCATTAATTATCCATCCTGCGTCTACAACTCATCAACAACTGACGCCGGAAGACTTAGTGAAATCAGGTGTTACAGAGGACTTAATCCGCTTGTCGGTAGGTCTAGAAGCAGTAGAAGATTTGCAAAATGCACTTGATAAAGTACTTATACAAAGTACAAATGTCCTCTCTAGGTAGAATTTTGTTGTTAATTGGGCAAAGATAGTCTACAATATGTAAAATAGCCAGTCGAAAATACGATTCGATATTTTATTAGATTATGAATATGGAAGCTCAATTGTGCAGATTCATTTGGAGGAGAAAGTATGGCAAAAATAAAAGCAGTAATTCTAGGTTTCGGAACAGTAGGCCAAGGAATTTATCACATTGTGAATGAAAAAAAAGAAGACCTAAAAAAATCACTAGGTTTGGATATCGAAATTAGTGCCATTCTCGTAAATAATTTATCGAAAGAAAGAATCCCAACACCTGGTGTACTTGTAACAGATGATTTCGAGGATATTATTAATATTCCAGGACTTCAAGTTGTATTTGAAGCTATCGTGAACGAAGAACCAGCCTATGGGTATTTATGTAAAGCAATCGACAAAGGATGTCACGTCATTACTGCAAATAAAGTGATGTTCTCTAAATACAGTATTCCCCTTCATGAACGAGCAAAATCACGTGGTGTATTTATTGGATACGAGGCAACAACAGCTGGTGGAGTCCCTGTTATTAAAACGTTGAAAAACTTACTTCAAGTAAATTCAGTGAAAAGAATTCAAGGAATTTTAAACGGGACTTCTAACTACATTTTGACGCAAATGCGTCTAAATGAATGTCAGTTCAATGATGCATTAAAAGAAGCACAGGATCTAGGCTATGCAGAAGCAGATCCATATAATGATATTTCAGGTCAAGACGCATTCCGTAAACTGATGATATTAAGTGCGCTTGCATTTAAAAAACAGCCTAATTGGGATGATGTGCGAGTAGTTGGAATTGACGGCATTTCATTAGAAGATGTAAAGAAAGCGAAACAAGAAGGGCTACGTTATCGCCATGTTGCAGAAATTGAGCAGGATGAAAACGGAGAGCTCTTCGCATCCGTAGGTCCCCAACTAGTTGGCCCAGATCATCCTTTATATGCAATCGAAGGAGTAAACAATGCGGTCTCTCTAGATACAAACTATATCGGCACACTAACATTAGTAGGACCTGGAGCAGGTATGTACCCAACTGCAAGTGTCATGGTAGAAGATTATGCAGAGATTATTGGTAAACGAGCGGGGTTTATGATTACAATCTAAAATGAAAAGAGCTTTCCCCTCAATTGGAGAAAGCCCTTTTTTCTGTGTATTAGTCCTCGTCCTTCACGTCAATATCATCTGGAATCGGCGTGTTTCGCCACTCGTCAATCTGGCGTTTTATTTCTTCAACTTGCTGCATATGTGTTTCAAATTGAGCGCTATTTACGTAATAGTCTTCTCCGTCGAAAATAGCACGAATCTTTTTTTCCGCAATATACCGTTTTACTTGTTCAATAGGCATTGATAAATAATTTGCAGTTTCTTCCACTGTCATATACAAGGTAAATGCCTCCTATCATTATTAGTATAAGATACGATTGTTACTATCTCAATATGTGCTATATTGAAAGTTAATGAAAGAATTCCGGAAGGGGTGAGAAAGTGTGTCTGTTTTACCATATACATTTGTATTACTAGGTGCAATTTTATGGGGCACGACAGGAACAGCGCAAACATTTTTACCGGATAGTGCCCATCCTTTTATTATCAGTGCTGGACGTTCTACAGTAGGTGGTTTCTCACTTTTAATAATTATGATTCTGTTGAAAAAAATTAAATTTAAAACATGGCCATGGAAAAAAACATTATATGCGGCTATTTGTATTTCCTTGTTTCAGCTATTGTTTTTTTCTTCCGTTAAATTAACGGGAGTGGCAATTGCGAGCGTTGTTGCAATAGGAAGTGCTCCTGTATTTTCGGGATTAATCGAGTGGGTGTTTTTGAAATTACGACCATCAAGAATTTGGGGAATATCAACAGCTTTCGCTCTAATAGGGTGCATCTTTTTATTTATGAACAAAGGTGAAATTACAATCAATCCAGTCGGCGTTATGTATTCCCTTGTAGCAGGATTTGGATTTGCAATGTTCACGATTTCTAGTAAATCCCTTTTACAAAAGGAAGAAACAATCCCGGTTGTAGCAATGACTTTTTCGGTTAGTTCTATATTATTGTTGCCATTTTGGTTTTTGTACGATGTTAGCTGGTTACTGAATGCAGGGAATGTAAGTATCATTTTTTACTTAGGTCTTGCGACGACGAGTGTGGCATATGTGTTATATGGAAGAGGACTCCATAAGATTCCTTCTTCTTCAGCGTTAACCTTGTCCCTAGCCGAACCGACAACAGCGGCTTTGTTAGGAGTGTTCATCGTGGGAGAAGTACTTAGCATGACGTCGTGGATAGGGATTATACTGCTGCTTGGGAGTATTGTTGTTCTGACAGTTGGTAGTAGATCGAATAATAAAGTAATTGTCGAGATTTAAAAAGAGATTTGCTGATAAAATGGCAGATCTCTTTTTTTATATTCTAATCGACTGTACCGAGGCAAAACTGAATTCTAGAAAACCTCTTTTCAAGCAACTTAGCCAAATACCCAAACAAAAAACGACCACCTGTTATATATTAGACTTAAATGAATTAAATTGTTATAAAACAATAATTGATTGATGTTTTTTAGACAATTGCATTCAAAAAATGAAAAGGATGTTGCATGTGGTAACTAGACAACTGCAAGCAGAACAATTGCGTAAGGAGTGGAGTCAAGAAAATCGCTGGAAAGGGGTCCACCGCCCATATTCTCCAGATGAGGTGATTAAGCTTCGTGGATCATTACAAATAGAACATACATTAGCTCGCAAAGGGGCAGTACGTTTATGGAACTTACTCCATACGGAGGACTTTATTCATTCGCTTGGAGCTCTAACGGGAAATCAAGCTGTACAACAAGTAAAAGCAGGACTTCAAGCAATTTACTTAAGCGGCTGGCAAGTAGCAGCAGACGCAAATCTAGCGGGTCAAATGTATCCAGATCAAAGCCTTTACCCGGCAAATAGTGTACCGGCAGTTGTAAAACGTATTAACCAAGCACTACAACGCGCCGATCAAATCGACCAAGCAGAAGGAAGAGAAGAGCATTTCGACTGGTTCGCACCAATTATCGCAGATGCGGAAGCTGGATTCGGAGGCCCACTAAACGTGTTCGAACTAATGAAGGGGATGATTGAAGCTGGAGCGGCAGGCGTTCACTTAGAAGATCAACTTGCTTCTGAAAAGAAATGTGGTCATCTAGGAGGGAAAGTGCTTCTTCCTACACAAAATGCGATTCGTAATTTAGTTGCGGCTCGTCTAGCAGCAGATGTTTCAGGTGTACCAACTGTATTAATCGCTCGTACAGATGCTGATGCAGCAGATATGGTAACAAGTGACATCGACCCTCGAGATCAAGCATTTCTCACAGGAGAAAGAACGCCTGAAGGTTTTTTTCGAACGAAGCCGGGGATCGAGCAAGCAGTCGCACGGGGCTTGGCGTATGCGCCTTATGCTGATTTAATCTGGTGTGAAACATCGTATCCAAGTTTAGAAGAAGCGAAGCAATTTGCAGATGCAATTCATGCACAATTTCCTGGAAAATTGCTTGCATACAACTGTTCCCCGTCCTTTAACTGGAAGGCAAATTTAGATGAAGAAGCAATCGCAAAATACCAAGTAGAGTTGGGGAAAATGGGCTATAAATTCCAATTTGTCACACTTGCTGGATTCCATTCATTAAACCACAGCATGTTCGAATTGGCTCATGATTATAAAAAGAACGGTATGGCTGCATACTCAAAGCTTCAACAAGCAGAATTTGCAAATGAAGCGAAGGGGTATACGGCAACGAAGCATCAGCGGGAAATAGGAACAGGCTATTTTGATGAAGTTTCTAAAATAATTTCTGGTGGAACCTCATCCACTATAGCAATGAAAGGCTCTACAGAAGTTGCACAATTTACTTAATGTAGGAGGTTAATGATAAATGGAACAAACTACTGCTAAAAAGGTTGAAATAGTAGGAAAGGAAACAGAAGCAAGTCGAGAAATATTAACAACCGAAGCATTAGAATTTTTAGTTTCGATTCATCATTTATTTAATGAAAGAAGAAAAGAATTACTGGCAACTCGAGAGCAACGCCAACAACAGCTAGACAAAGGAATTACGCTAGAATTTTTTCCAGAAACAAAAGCAATCCGAGAAGGAGATTGGACCATTGCTCCTCTTCCTGAAGACTTACAAGATCGCCGAGTGGAAATTACAGGTCCTGTTAATCGTAAAATGGTCATCAATGCATTAAACTCTGGCGCGAAAACATTCATGGCTTGCTTTGAAGATGCAACTTCACCAACTTGGAAAAATATGATTGAAGGACAAATAAATATGCGAGATGCTGTCCGCAAAACTATTTCTTTTAAGCAAGAAAACGGAAAAGAATATAACTTAAAGAAAGAAACCGCGGTACTGATGATCCGTCCAAGGGGCCTCCATTTGCTCGAGAAGAATGTGCTCATTGATGGCGAAGCGATTGCTGGAAGCTTCTTTGATTTCGGATTATATTTTTTCCATAATGCGAAGGAATTATTAGCTCGCGGAACTAGTCCTTATTTTTATTTGCCAAAGCTTGAGAGCAGTTTTGAAGCAAGGTTATGGAATGACATTTTCCATTTTGCTGAGCAACAGCTAGCGGTTCCAAATAAGACAATAAAAGCGACCGTTCTAATCGAAACAATTATGGCTGCGTTTGAAATGGACGAAATTTTATATGAGCTAAAGGATCATTCGGCAGGCTTGAATTGCGGTCGTTGGGATTACATTTTTAGCTACATCAAACGGCTTCGCAATCAACCAAATGTAATTTTGCCAGATCGTAGTCAAGTAACAATGACATCACCTTTTATGCGAGCGTACACTCAACTATGTATACAGACATGTCACCGTAGAAATGCTCCAGCAATTGGGGGAATGGCAGCACAAATTCCGATTAAAGGGGATGCGGCTGCAAATGAAGCTGCCTTTGCCAAAGTTAGAGAAGATAAACGTAGAGAAGTGACAGACGGCCACGATGGAACATGGGTTGCTCATCCTGGTCTTGTACCCGTAGCATTGGGAGAATTTGATGAGCATATGCCTACTCCAAACCAGATTCATCGTAAACGAGAAGACGTTCAAGTAAAAGCGGAGCATTTATTGGAAGTTCCTCAAGGTTCCATTACAGAAGAAGGTCTTCGTTTAAACTGTAACGTAGGTGTTCAATATATTTCTTCTTGGTTACGTGGAAATGGAGCAGCACCGATTAATCATTTAATGGAAGATGCTGCGACTGCTGAAATTTCCAGAACACAAGTCTGGCAGTGGATTCGTCATCCAGAAGGAAAGCTAGAAGATGGTCGTAAAATTACCGAGGAGCTAGTACGAGAAATATTGCAGGAAGAACTAGATAAATTGAAAGGAACTTTCAGAAGCGAAAACTATTCCAATGGGCGTTTTGATGAAGCGGCTGAGTTATTCCTTTCATTAATTAGTGAACAAGATTTTGTTGAATTTCTAACCTTGCCGGGCTACGAAAAACTATAGGAGGTGATTTGCATGAAAACAACTACTCAAGAAGTAAACACGAAACATTGTCGTGAATGCGGTTGTGTTATTGATGAGCAAGTAGAGTCATCCCTTTACGAATGTGAGCGTTGTATTGGTAGGAACGAGGAATAAACCAGATTCGATGAAAGCCCTGTCCTTCTAGGGAGGGATGGGGCTTAGATAAGAAAGCATATGGATTACCGTACTGAGAAACCAGTGTTCATAGTACTTTAAAGAATTAAGTAATATCGCGGATTTCCGTTTTAGGTGCAAATACTACTTAGTTACATAAACATGCATTTTGTTTCAGAAAAAAAGATGGGTATCAGATTCCTTTTAAACTCGGAGCCTGATACCCTTTGCGATTCTTTTTTGTAGCATTTTATTCCACAATCCGTGCAGATTGAATAACTTTTTGTTCATTTTCTACTACATATTCTACAATAATATGTTTTCCTTTCTCTAACCCTTCAAAGAAAGGGATTGCCACTTCGGATAGTCGGATTGCTTCTGTTGTGCCCTCAAGATTTTCTACTTCGATGGAATGAAGATCTTGTTGTCCGATATAGATAACTTCTTGATTTTCCACAACAAGTTTTTTAGGTGCTTCAGTAGTAGCCCCAGCCCATTTATAAGTGGTCTCAATTTTAAGGTCATTAAGTCCGTTTGCCGTTGACCAAACGACCAATTTATAAGTTCCAGCTGGTACCCCTGCAAGTTCTGTTTGGAGATTTAGCGGAATAATCCACTCTTCCCCTGGTTGTAGACTCTTCTCCACTATACCCTGCATAAACATTTTGTTTGCTGAATATGTGTACATTATTTCTTTCGCTTCATTCAATAGTTGAAACTCAATTTGCTGTCCACTCGACGAGGTCAGAATAGTTTCCTTTTTTGATTCATTTTTTATAATAAAAGATCCTTCTCCATCTGCTGTTAGGTCAAGTCTAGTTGTTATACTTTCATTTTTCCCTTCGCTCCCCGTTGTAGTGCCAACATTAGTTGTTCCACAGCTTGCCAACACGATTAGCGGAGTACATAGTAGTAAAATCCAGGCAACTCTTTTTGCTTTTCTCATGTATTGCACCTCCTGTTTAAGTATTAGACCATTATTTGGATAAAAAGTTACACTAGAGGTAGCTATTTTTGACTTGCTCTCCCTTATCTATTTATTTGAGTTAATCTCATAAATTGCATTAAATTATTAAAACACGAATAATAGTTATTTTATTGTTTGGAGCGACAGGCGGCGACTCCAACGGTGATGGCTCATCGCTCACCCCGCGGAAAGCGGAAATCATGCTAATTTTGGAAGAGTATATTATATAAATTCTCACATTTAACTTTAATATTGTTCGTTTCTTATGATCTAAGTTTTAATTATGAAATTGAAAAAACGATTTTCTTAAGAAATTCTTCATATTTATCCTGCTGGAATGTTAAGAAATGAGGGGTACAATAAGAAACATAAGAAATATGAGGGAACACTCATCGAGCAGATAAAGGAGGTAAGAATATGACACAGTTTACGGTATTAGTAACGGACGATGACCAAGATATTCGAGATGGTATTGAAATTTACTTGAAAAATGAAGGATATAACGTTCTAAAAGCTGCAGACGGATTAGAAGCATTGCGATTAATAGAAGAAAATGAAGTCCACGTCATTATTCTAGATATTATGATGCCGAAAATGGACGGGATTGCGGCGACATTTAAAATAAGAGAGCAAAAAAATATTCCTATTATTATGCTGAGTGCAAAGGCGGAGGATTCGGATAAAATTCATGGATTATCCGTTGGAGCAGATGATTATGTAACGAAACCTTTCCATCCAATGGAGCTGGTAGCACGTGTAAAATCACAGCTTAGACGCTACACGAAATTAGGGACATACCAAGGACAGCAACCTGTTATAGAAGTTGACGGACTGACATTAAATCAAGAAGCTAAAGAACTTACGGTTGAAGGTGAAAGTGTTAAACTGACGCCAATTGAATTTAAAATTACAGAACTACTTATGAATAATGCTGGACGGGTTTTTTCTATCAATGAAATATATGAGCGCGTTTGGAATGAACCCGCTTATAACGCAGAAAACATAGTAGCAGTCCATATTCGAAAAATACGCGAAAAAATTGAAGCGGATCCGAAAAATCCAAGATACTTGAAGGTGGTGTGGGGCGTTGGCTATAAAATCGACAAGTAAGTGGAGTGTCTATTTGTCTTTATTTGCAATTATTTGTGGCGTGATTTGTTTGTCTTATTGCATAGTCAATTTGATACCGGTTGTTGAAATTAGCCAAAACTTTATTCAAATCATTCGAAATATGAAAGGGGGAGTTGCAGGATGAAGCAATCTATAGGTAAAAATGTTTTACTTAGCATATTAGCGGTTATAACGATGTTTGCACTTTTTACTCTGACAGATAAGAGCCGCAATTTTATAGGTACGAGTTACTTTAATAGTAACGATTTTCAAGCGGAGTTATCCCAATTTGAAAGATCTATAGTTCTTCTAGTTATAGCGGTTCCAGATAAAGAGGCGGTAAAGAAAAATATAACAGTGACAGCTGATGAGATTGAGGAATATCGAAATCGATATGGAAATTTGGATGAACAATTAAATTCTATCAGATCACAATATGAAAATAGTACCGATGAGGCATCGATTGCTGAGCGTAATAAAAAAATAGAGGATATCACGAAGAATTTTCATGATGATAGTTATGTAGAAAAAAAGATTCGATTAGAAAAGGAAGCTAAAGTTGACGTTTATTATAAATCAATCGATAGAGCTAAAAATGACTTCTTGAATGACAATGATGACTTTAACTATGACCTAAAAAATGTGGAAACAGGCGAGCGATATACAAGTGGTGATACAACTTCAAAAAATGCATTTCATAAAGAGTACTCAAGTAAATATGGTTATTTAAAAGAAAGAATTACGTATGAAAATGTTGATAACTTTTGGGATGTTCAAGAACTAATGGGGAATCAATGGGCGCGTTTTGAAGGAACAGTTGCAATTTCAAACGATAGTATTTTAAGTGGACACAGGGCTTATCAATACAAATATTTTTTAACGAATCAACGAATTTTTTATGGAGTACTAATAGCTGGTATTTTTGCTGCTATCGCTTTTGTTTTACTATGGAGAAAAAGTAGCGAGAAATTTCAACAGGAGGATTGGGAACAAAAGTATAGTAGCTTGCCGATAGATGTTCGTGTAGTTTTGTTTTTCGTAAGTATTTTTGTAGCTATTACGGCTACAAAAGAATTAATAGGGAATATTTTTTACTATAAAGGATGGGACCTTCCAATCTTCACAAGTCTTTTCGCAATTCTTTTTACAGGTTTCACATTGTATCAATGGAGATGGCTCCGATCTGGTTTTGGAAAGATTAATTGGAAACAGAGCTTGATATATAGCTGGGGAAAATCCCTGAAAGGATTTTTCTTAAAGCGTTCCATCGGTGTTCAAACGTTAATCATGCTAATTGTTGTGTTCTTCTGGGGATTCGGAACAATGCTCGTATTTTTGCAACCAGCAATTATACTTGTTTGGATTCCGGCAACTTTATTAATAGGCATTCCAGTGCTTATTGTTTTATTATCAAGAATGTCCTACCTAAACCGAATCATCGTAAAAACGGAAGAAATGGCTAGAGGGTTTATTGGAAATGAAGTGGACGTAAAAGGAAAGTCACCGATTGCAGATCATGCAGCAAGTTTAAATAAGCTTCGTGACCGAATAAAATCTTCTCATACCGAACAAGCAAAAAGTGAGAGATTGAAAACTGAACTAATCACAAATGTCAGTCATGATTTACGCACACCACTAACATCGATCATAACGTATACCGATTTATTGAAAAATCCAAGTATTACGGATGAAGAGCGAGCATCCTACATTTCGATTTTAGATAAAAAGTCAATGCGTTTGAAAACATTGATTGAAGACTTATTTGAAGTTTCCAAAATGGCTTCAGGCAATATGGAACTGGATAAACGTAAAGTGGATTTAACGCAATTACTACAGCAAGCAATTGCAGAGCACCAAGAGGAGATTGATAAATCAGGACTTGAATACCGTGTGACAATCGGTACAAAACCAATTATGTCTTATGTAGACGGACAAAAGTGGTGGCGAGTGCTAGACAACTTAATCATCAACACATTGAAATATGCACTCCCAAACACTCGAGTGTATATCAATTTAGATCAAGTGGACGGGGAAGCTGTTTTCGTTATTAAAAATATAGCGAAGTATGAACTAGGCAATGATGTCAACGAACTAACAGAACGATTCAAACGAGCAGACACATCCCGCAATACAGATGGATCTGGTCTTGGTCTCGCAATTGTACAATCCATTGTGGATTTACATGGAGGCAGTCTACGAATGGAAGTAGACGGAGATTTATTTAAAGCAACTGTAAAGATAGCTACAGTGTAACAAAAGCGGGAAACCTGTCCTAGGGTTTCTCGCTTTTAATTTGGGAGAAAATGAGTTTAGTTGGAATTTTGAGAGGGTTAGTTGGAAAAATGAATGCTTTAGTTGGAGTTTTAGAGCATTTAGTTGGAATTTTTCATGGTATAGTTGGAATAAAGAATAAAATAGTTGGAAGAACATAAAAAGGAGATGTATATAATGGAAACTTTAAATCAATTAAACTTCGCACGAATTTATACATTAGGGAAAGTTAAACAGAGCAATGAAGCCGCTTATGATATAAAGCCAAGTGGGTTCAATAATACAATTCGGTGGAACATAGGGCATGTGTTTGCAACAATGGAATCACTTACAAAGCGAGCAATTCCTTCTTATGACATTGTGCATCAGGAGTGGGCACCTCTTTTTGTTCCTGGAACAAATCCAGATAGCTGGGAAGTAGAACCCCCAACAATAGAAGAGCTGATAAGTGCGCTAGAAAAACAGCCTGAACGAATCAAGGAAGCACTTGAAAATAATATGCAAAATCCATTAAAAGAACCAATGGCAATCGGGAAAATTCATCAAATGGATACTGTCGAAGCCATTGTGCAATTTATGGTTTGGCATGAAGGGATCCATGCTGGAATTATTCATGCAATAAATCGTGCTACTCAAGAGTAAATGATGAAAATTTATATTATAGGTTCTGTAGGAAGTGGTAAAACAACACTTGCTAGAAAAGTCGCTAGAAAGCTTCAAGTACCACACTTTGAAACCGATAATTTCGTGTGGAAGCGAAATTCCCTAGAAGATATTCGTAATGAAATCGACGTGCGCGATCAATTGCTACAGGATGCAGTCGCACTGAACGATTGGGTAATTGAAGGAGTTCATATAGATTGGACAGATCCTGGATTGCAAGCAGCAGATCAAATTATCTTTCTAGATATTCCTGTTAGAAGAAGAAACCTGCGAATCATTACACGATACATTCGCCAGATTTTTAAAGTTGAAAAAGCAAATTATAAACCGACATTCACTATTTTTCTTCGAATGTTCAAATGGAATAAATACTTTGAAGAACAAATGAAACCAGTATTTCTAATGAAGTTTAATAAATTTAATCATAAAGTACACCGATTAATAACGGAAAGAGAAGTAGAAGAGTGGTTGCAGCAAATAGAAAGAGGATGATTACATAGATCATTCTCTTTTTTTGTGAAGAAATAACTGCATGCGAGAGCAATTAAAAAGAGGACGTCCTCCATAAGGATGATCACCCCCTTTTTTTCAACTCATCTATTTCTGATACTTGAAATGAAATATTTCGGGAGCAGTCTTTTTATCTATTCCTCTCACACCAGAAACATTAAAGGGATTTTCATGAATATGTGGAATATAAGTAACAATGAATTAAAAATTTCCAAAAATGGATGTAAAATTAGATTTGGGGGTGTAATTACATGAAGATTAAAAAGCAACTAAAAATGGCATTTATTTATGGTGGGTTAGTTTTGTTTGTAGGAGTTCTAATTTTGTTGGTATACGCACTTCCTAGTGAAGAAAAGAGAACGGCAGAAGTAGTGAAAACAAAAAGTGAACAGATAAAAGCCTCCAAGTTTTCAATGGTAGAGAGTACTCTTCCAGGTGCAAAAGGTTCTTATGTTATTGATGTTAAGCTAGATAATGATAAAAAGTTTCATATTAGTGCAGAAATTAAAGTGAAGAATGAGTCGAAAGAATCTTGGAATGATATTGGTTTCGATTTTATACCAAATGCACTAACGAAAGAAAATAAACCATATACTCTACCAAATGCAGGAGAGGTCTCGATCACTTCAATTACTAAATCAGGAAAGGAAGTACAATATGAGTTAACAAAAAATAAGCTTTTAATTAAACTCGATGATTACTTAAAGCCTGGCAAATCAACACAAGTAAAAATAGAGTATATATTAGAGCTTCCTGAGAATGGTTTTAGGTTATCTAGAGTGGATAACAATTATTACTTAGCCCATTGGTATCCAATGTTAGCCAACTACCAAAATGGATGGAATATATATGATTATTACACTAAAGGAGAATCGTATGACACAGGCTTTGGAAGTTATGTAGTGAGTTATGATCTCCCAAAAGAATTTATTGTTGCTAGTTCAGGAAATGAGGGAGAAGTAAAGCCGACTTCAGTAGGGAAAATTGAAGGAGATAATATTAAAGATTTTTATTTGGCATTGTTAGATCCAAAAGATTGGATAAGTAAGACATTGGTAGTCAATGACACTACTTTAAGATTATTTTTTCCAAGTAAAGAACCCGCAATTGCTGAACAATTTCTTAAGGATGCTAGTGATGCCTTCGCTTATTTTGAAGAAAATATAGGAGACAATCCGACTCAAGAGCTAGATATTATCGCTAATACTGAAGGTGGAGGAATGGAGTATCCAAACGTTGTCGAAGTACCCAGCAACCCTCAATATTACGAAAATACACTTGTTCACGAAATTGCACATCAATGGTTTTATTATATGGTGTCCAATAATCCCTATAATGACGCCTGGTTGGATGAAAGTTTAACTGTATTTCTAACGTCTATGTACTTATTTGATAAGTATAAGGACGAGACAACTGGATTTGACCGTGCACTCCGTATATCCGCAAATCAGTCTAATAAAAAAATTGTAAATATTCCTCATGAGGAATTTGGAAATGGTTACGTTGCTACTATTTACGGGAAAGTGCCTATTTTATTAAGGGACTTCTTTAAAGAGCATGGAGGACAAGAAGAGGCATTAAAATTTTTATCAGCATATTTTAATCAATTTCAATTTAAATATGTAGATAGTTATATTTTTAGCGTTTTCTTCAATAATTATTTTCTAGAGGACTATAGTGAATTTTTAGAAGGCTGGTTAGAAATTAATCAATAAGTACTGTTCAAGATTCATTTGTTAATAAGTCAAACAATGTTGAAACAAAAGGGGATGACCTAAAGTCTTAATTAGGTCATCCTCTTTTTTCATTCATCCTATAATCCAACTTACTCTGCATTTACTATGTTATTTTTTCGGCAGTATGAGTTGATGTTTAAATGCGTAAATAACTGCTTGCGTTCTGTCGCTCACTTCCAGCTTGGATAGAATATTGCTGACATGCGTTTTTGCGGTTTTCAATGCAATAAAAAGGGTGTCCGCTATGTCTTGATTTGTTTTTCCTTCTGCCATGAGTAGCAGTACCTCAAGTTCTCGGTCTGTTAAATCTTCATGTAGTTCAATGGTGGAGCCTTGGCGCATGCGTTTCATCATTTTATTCGTCACTTCTGGCTCTAATACCGCATCACCATTTAATGTTTTGCGAATAGCTTCTGCAATATGAGTGGCTTTTGAAGTTTTTAATAAATAACTTATAGCCCCTGCTTCGAGGGCAGGATAAACTTTGTCATCATCGATAAAGCTCGTCACAATCATTACTTTAGCTTCTGGCCACTTTTGCACAATTTCACGCGTAGCTTCAGCGCCATTCATAATGGGCATGACCATGTCCATTAATATAATATCTGGTTTATGCATGAGTGACATTTCAACAGCTTCTTGCCCATTCGTTGCTTCCGCTACGACTTCCATATCAGGTTGTGCTTGCAAATAAGCAGACACGCCAATTCGCACCATTTCATGATCATCCGCGAGTAATATTCGAATCATTTTCTAGCTCCTCTCTACTTTTCTCAATCGGCAACTTCACTTCCACGATCGTTCCTTGTGATGGGACAGATACTACTTTGCAAGTAGCCCCTATTTCAACAGCTCTTTCTTTTACATTATCCAACCCATAAGAACCCGTTTTCCCGTCAGATACATCAAAGCCTACACCATTATCCTGTACTCGGAAAATAGCGAGATTGTCTCGTTGAACGAATAATATGTCGACTTCTGTGGCTTTTGCATGTCGCAATGTGTTTGATAATGTTTCCTGTGCAATGCGGAATAAATGATCCTCGGCCCCTTTTGGTAATGAAACTTCTTCTAATCGGTACCGAATTGTAAAGAATACTTTCTGCTGCAGTTCCAAAAGCAATTCTTCCATCCCTTGCTTCAACGTCTTATCATGTAGAGCAGCTGGACGTAAATGGAGCAGCAAAGCACGCATTTCTAACTGAGCTTGTTGTACAATCTTTTCTGTTTGAAGTAATGTTTTCGGTGCTTCTCCATTCTGCGACTCCTCTATTTCTACCATAGTAGACAAGAGCATAGAAGCAGCGAACAATTGCTGTGAAACTGAATCATGCAGCTCTCTTGCCAAGCGTTGTCTCTCTTGCACGATTCGTTCCTGAATAAGCTTATCTTGTGCTTCTGCTTTTTCATTCGTAATCCGTTGCAATGTCTTTCGCTGTGTCAAAATGAGCTGCTCTAATTGATTGGTCGTGACATGTAGTCGCTTGGAATAAGCGTATTTTTTCTTGCTCGGTTTAAATGTTTCTGCTTCTAATAAAGGTCTTAAGCTAGTTTCTATTTTCTTTTCTTGATCGCGCACTTTTAGCAGTGTGTTTGTGGAAAAAGAAAAACTTATAAATGCTATTACAATAATAATCCAAGCACCTAATGGGACTTGTGCGAATGTAGTCTCCAGTAACGACCACCATGCCGAATCATTTGGCCAACCCCAAAGAGCATATAAAAGCAACGCAGCAAGAAATGATAAAATAAGAAAAAAAGAAAAGCCTTGCCCAAAAAATATCTTCATTTACGAATCACCTCAATATCCCCAATCCATGTGGAAACGGTGATAACTAGCTCCGAAGCGTAAGTAACATCCTCTAAATAACCATCTTTTAACACGACAGATTGATTCCATAAACGTTGAATTCCACGACCAAAGATATTCGCTTCTCCAATAATCGTAGCATAATGAATTCTGACAGGTACTTCGTATGGAACATAGATTGTTACTTTTCCAAGTGATTGACGAATGGAAATAAAGGAAGTGCCCTTAGGTAAAACGGTCTCTGTTACATCAATCACATGCTCCCCATAGAAACTTTGCACGTGAACATCTTGCCATTCATACGCATTAAACGGTGTAGTTTGTGCAGAAAATAGCTTGTTTTGAATAATGCTATTTGGAGTTTCTTTATAAACAGTATCAAATGGTCGTATCATTTGACGTATTGGTTCATTTTTCCAAAGTTTATGAAGAACATAAATCATAATTGCAATAAGCAAAAGACGTAGACTCCACATAGAAAAAATAGCTATAAGAATAAAAATAAACCCAGTCCAGAATAAAAAACGTGCACGTCTTCGTAAACTAAAATAAATCAAACCAATGCCAAGAAGGACTAATACAATGCTTCCATTTCCAAAAACTGTAGCCTCTATGAACATAAGAAAAACAAAACAAATGAGAATAAACGCAAGCTTGTTTGTTTGGTTTTCTTTCATAATAGGTATTCCTCCTTCCTAGCGAGTATGTATTTTTTATAAAACGTAAGGAGAAGACAAATGCCTTCTCCTCTTTATCTATAGTTTACACAATTTCCGCTTTGGGTTGTGCATTTTTTTCTAACATTTCTAAACGTTTTTCCATAGAAGTGACTTCATGTTCTTTTTCTATTTTTTGTCCAAGACGTTCAATGTAGTGTTCCATTTCTTGGAATGTAGCAAAGTTTTTTTCTTTTTGTTCTGGTTGCAGAAAGCGATCCATTTGGTGATGAGCACGTGTAACATTTTCTTTACCCATTAATTGCAATTGGCGTACTTTCATATCTTTAATTTTATGTTTCATCTCTTCGTATTTACGCTCTAGACCGAAAAGTTCTTCTGTCGTTTGAAGAATACTATTTTGTAATACTGTTGTTCTTTCGTTGTATGCATCTAATTCTGCTTGGGCAAATGCTGTTAAATCTTCTTCTCCACTAGCGGTAGCAAGTTCAACTTGCTTTTTGCGTTTTTCAACCATTTGCATCGTTTCACCAAGTTCTTTTTCAAGCTCCTGTTTTAATTTTCCTTGGCGTTCTAACCATTTACCTGTTTGTTCTGTTTGTTTCTCGGCTTCTCTAATGTACTGATTGAGCATCGCGATAGGGTTTTTCTCTTCTTTCTTATCGAATAACTTGTGTAAGTCCGCCTCTACTGAATATTTAAGTCTTTTAAATAGTGATGTCATGTTATATTCCTCCTTATTTTGAAAGTTCATTCCATTGCTTTTCGAAATTTACAAATGGGTCATCGGATTTTACAATTGGTGACGAAAAACTAACTGATTGGTTGTTCCATTTTTTTACAACATACCAAACACCAACGATTGCTAGTATTCCAAAGAAACCAGGTATGTTTGCAACTGCTGAAAATAAACCGCAAATTCCTACAATTGCCCAAAAGATTTTCAAAAACGTAGAATCGCTTTTCAAGTAAAAATGTAGCCCCGCGAAAACGACCAACGCAGATACGGCAAGACCTAATAGATTACCTAAGCTTGCAACTGCTACTATTCCAGCGATAATACCAAGTACTAATAAACCAAATTTTTTCATGTGTTTGTTCCTCCTCTCGTTTGTATACATAGCTTATCAATTTCACCAACTTATCCAAACGGGCTAGAACATGATTTTCGTCTCGGTCTTGAGGCTTAGGAGAGAGTGGTACTAGAAAATCTGCTATACTAACAGAAAATACATAAATTGGAGAAATGAAAAATGAAAAGAATCGGCGCTGCAACATTAGCAATACTTTTGTATTCTGCAATTGTATTTTATTTTGGTTGGACGGTTGTCACCTGGCTAGAAGTATTCTTTCCTATAAATTACTGGCTCTTTGGTATTGTATGGGGTCTTATTGCATATGGATTTATCATTGGAAGAATTAATCATAGTCTGCGGTTTTTTAGTATAGTGGGATCTTATTGGATGATAATTATGGAATACGGGCTAATTCTTTTTCCTATAGCCACTTTAATAACGTGGATTTTCCCAAGTGAGTTAAAAATGATAGGTTGGATTGTTTTTATCTTACTGACGCTTATTTTCATAAAAGGAACGTATAATGCTTATACGCCAGTAGTCCGTGAACTTTCAATTAGAATGGCTAAACGGGATTCAAATCTTACCCTATTAAAAGTAGTCGTAGCATCTGATTTTCATCTTGGTTTATTATCCAATAAAACACATTTAAAAAGATTTGTGAAAAAAGCAAACGAAGAACAACCAGATTTAATATTACTAGTAGGCGATTTAGTGGATGATGATCCAATTTGGTTTGTTAAAAATGGCATGTCCGAAGTGATGAAGCAACTGACTTCAACGTATGGTGTATATGGGGTACTCGGAAATCATGAATACTATGGCAAAAAAATTCCACTTTTAGTGGAGGAGATGGAAGCATCTAATGTCCGCATGTTATTAGATGAAACTATTTTAGTGGAAGATTCGTTTTATTTAACGGGTAGGGAAGACTTGACGAATAAAGAAAGAAAACAGCTTTCCGAATTAGTACCAAACCAACGTGACCTTCCTTGGTTTGTGATGGATCATACGCCATCAAATTTGCTTATTCCTGAAAAAGAAGGAGTAGATTTTCACGTGTCTGGTCATACGCATAGAGGACAAATGTGGCCAAATCATTTATTCACAAGGAAGTTATTCGAGCTGGATTATGGCTATAAACAAAAAGGGAGCCTGCACGCCATCGTCTCATCTGGATTTGGATTTTGGGGTCCTCCAATTCGTTTAGGTAGTCAATCGGAACTATGGTCTGTTCATATTAACCTAGAGGACGTGAAAGTATAATGGAAGCATGGATTTCGGACTGGCTCAGTCAGTTTGGTTATCTAGGCGTATTTTTGTTAATACTAATAGAAAATATTTTTCCACCAATTCCTTCAGAAGTTATTTTAACGCTAGGTGGATTTATGACGACAACTACAACAATGACCAGGTTAGGGATTGTTATTGCTTCAACTGCTGGTTCTGTTGGTGGAGCAGCTATTTTATATTGGATTGGATCACTATTAGATGTAAATCGTTTGGAGAAAATTGTGCAGAAGTATGGTAAGCTTTTACGACTAACGACTAAAGATATTCGAAAAGCAAATAAGTGGTTTGAAAAATATGGTGTTTGGACCGTGTTTTTCGGGAGATTAGTTCCACTTGTTAGAAGTCTAATTTCGATTCCTGCAGGGATGTCGAAAATGAGCTTTAGCTTATTTCTTTTATTTACAACATTAGGGACTCTAATCTGGAATACGGTGCTAGTTTCGGTGGGAGCAACAGTTGGAGAAAATTGGAATGAAATTGTAGCGTATATGGATATTTACTCCAATTTAGTGTATATTATTTTAGCGATAGTTGGTATTATATTTTTAGTTTGGTATTTCAAAAAACGTGACTAAGGAGATCTTATGGAATTTTTAGAGTTAATAAAGGCATTAATATTAGGGTTTGTAGAAGGTATGACAGAATTTGCTCCTGTTTCTTCCACGGGTCATATGATTATTGTGGATGATATGTGGCTCAAAACAGAGACTTTTTTAGGGATGTATTCAGCAAATACATTTAAAATTGTCGTACAGCTAGGATCAATTTTAGCTGTAGTAGTGGTTATGTGGAAAAGACTGTTTAGTTTAGTAGGACTATATAAAATAGAAACTGAGCAGTCGAGTAAGCAATTCAATTTGTTACATGTGATTGTAGGAATGCTTCCTGCAGTTGTTTTAGGATTTGCTTTTAAAAATTTTATTGATGATTATTTATTTCACGTAGAATACGTAATTATTAGTCTTGTGGCCGGAGCTATTTTAATGATAGTTGCGGATAAGTTTGGACCGAAAAAACCATCCATTGTTAGTTTGGATCAGATTTCTTATGGCCAAGCATTTAAAGTGGGTTTAGTACAGTGTCTTTCTTTATGGCCAGGGTTCTCTCGATCAGGAGCTACCATTTCCGGTGGTGTACTATTCGGGATGAGTCATAAAACAGCGGCAGATTTTACATTCATTATGGCAGTTCCTATTATGGCTGGAGCAAGCTTAGTTTCTGTATTGAAAAACTGGGAACAAATTAATATGGATGATATTGGGTTTTATATAGTAGGATTTATTAGTGCATTTGTATTCGCCCTTATCTCCATCAAGTTTTTCTTAAAATTGGTATCGCGAATCAAATTAGTACCATTTGCGATTTATCGTATCGTGTTGGCGGTAGTGCTGGCGATCATCGTATATATGTAAAAAAGAGTGGGCAGGCATTTTTTATGTCTGCCTTTTGTATGTAGACTTTGTTCCTATGTACAACACTAAACACAATATGTTAGATTGTATTAGTACATAAAACACAATATATAGTATGTGAACGATGAATTGGTACCTTTATGGTTTAAAAGGGAATTCGGTAAAAGCCGAAGCTGTCCCCGCAACTGTAAGTGTGGACAACTGTTGAAATAACCACTTCGAGCAATCGAGGGAAGGTCGACAGAAGGATGAAACACGAGCCAGTAGACCTGCCTCTTCATCGGTGAAGCAACACTTTCTTCGGGGGTTGAGAGGTGGGGGCGATAGACTCTCTTTCAGCCGATAGATAG
Source organism: Psychrobacillus sp. NPDC058041 (assembly GCF_042885655.1). Taxonomy (NCBI): domain Bacteria; kingdom Bacillati; phylum Bacillota; class Bacilli; order Caryophanales; family Bacillaceae; genus Psychrobacillus; species Psychrobacillus sp. NPDC058041. The sequence goes on along the minus strand of NZ_JBHVRO010000005.1, from coordinate 179,202 downwards.
GTCTTGTTGTTTCCTACTTTTTAATATGAGCGATGACTCAGCCGAAGAGGCTTGGGGCATCGCTTTTTTGTTTTTTTTTCAGGTGCGTGCACCACATAACTCAGGTCGAGTATCACATAGTCAAGTGTGAGCGCCACATAACCCAGTGCGAATACCACATAAATAGTATTGAGCACCACATAACCAAGCCCAAGCACCACATTCATAAAAAGGAGGAGTTTATATGACAATAATTTCAAATACAACAAAACAAGAGGTATTACATAATCTAATTAAAGAATTTGGAGAGGATAATATTGCTCCACTTATCAAATCGCATGAAAGATGGATGAAAAAGTTCCCAGAGGGCGCTACTTCTGCTTGGTCCAAGTCGATGTCACTTGAAGCATTAAGCTTTTTAGATGAGCAAGAAACTTATTGGACATTTGTTGCAGCTCGTATTCATTTAGCTGATGTATATGAAAAGGTAGCAGTACATAGAAAAACAACACCAGACGCAGTTTACAGTAAGTTTGCAAGTAATGTACAAGCATTAGTTGCAAAAGGTCTGTATGACAAACGTATTAAAGAATCATATTCTTTGGAGGAGCTACAACAATTAGCGGAAATAATTGAGCCAGAACGAGATTTTTTATTCACATATATTGGATTAAAAACATTACTCGATCGTTATGTTGCAAAAGACTTCGATAAATCGATTGTAGAACTTCCTCAAGAACGTTGGCTAATCATTGCAATGACACTTATGAAGGACGAGAAAGAAAATCGTCTTGCTAAAATTAAGGAATCTTACTGGGCGATGAGTAATTTGTATATGACAGTAGCAACCCCTACACTCTCAAATGCAGGGAAGCCTCATGGACAATTGTCTAGTTGTTTCATAGACACAGTAGATGACAGTCTTCAAGGAATTTATGATAGTAATACAGACGTAGCGACATTATCAAAATTTGGTGGTGGCATCGGTGTGTATATGGGGAAAGTTCGAAGTCGTGGATCTTCTATCCGAGGATTCGTTGGGGCTTCGAGTGGTGTACTTCCTTGGATTAAACAACTAAATAACACAGCAGTAAGCGTGGATCAATTAGGTCAGCGTCAGGGGGCAATCGCTGTTTATCTAGATGTTTGGCATAAAGATATTTTCACTTTCCTAGATTTACGTTTGAATAACGGAGATGAACGACTTCGTGCGCATGATATTTTTACAGGTGTATGCTTACCGGATTTATTTATGGAAAAAGTGAGCGCACGGGAAGAATGGCATTTATTTGATCCACATGAAGTTCGTCAATTAAAAGGCTATTCACTTGAGGATTTTTATGATGAAAAACGTGGAGAAGGCTCCTTCCGAGAAAAATATGAGGAATGCGTGTATGATAGCCGATTATCTCGTGAAACCGTTCCTGCAATTGACTTGATGAAACGAATTATGCGTTCTCAACTAGAAACGGGTGTGCCGTATATGTTTTACCGCGACGAAGTCAATCGTAGTAATCCAAACAAGCATGCTGGCATGGTGTATAGCAGTAATTTATGTACCGAAATATTTCAAAATCAAAGTGCCACTTCATTTGAATCAATTCAATTAGAAGATGATGTAATTGTGACGAAACGTAAAGCGGGGGATTTTGTTGTTTGTAACTTGTCATCTATTAATCTAGGACGAGCAGTTCCTGAGGATGTATTGGAGCGCTTAATTAAAATACAAGTGCGCATGCTCGATAATGTGATTGATTTGAACATGATTCCTATTCCACAAGCGGAACGTACAAATGCTAGATATCGTGGGATTGGACTAGGGACATTTGGTTGGCATCATTTGCTTGCTTTGAATAGTATCCGATGGGAAGCGGACGAAGCAGTGGAGTTCGCCGACAAGTTATATGAAAGAGTTGCCTATTTAACAATTCAAGCTTCAGTAGAGCTTGCGAAAGAGAAAGGGGCATATCCTTTATTTGAAGGGTCGGATTGGCAAACAGGAGCTTATTTTGAAAAACGTCAATACGAGAGCGAAGCGTGGAATGAATTGCGTGAGCAAGTTGCCGAAAATGGAATCCGTAACGGCTACTTAATGGCGGTTGCACCTAACTCATCAACCTCTATTTTAGCTGGAAGTACTGCGAGTATCGATCCGATTTTCCAAAAATCATACTCCGAAGAGAAGAAGGATTACAAAATTCCAGTAACTGTGCCAGATCTTAATTCGGAAACGACTTGGTTTTATAAATCCGCTTACTTCATTGATCAACACTGGACTCTAAAACAAAATGCCGCTCGTCAACGTCATATTGACCAAGGTGTTTCATTAAATTTATACGTACAAAATACAATTAAAGCAAAAGAATTATTAGATTTACACTTGGATGCTTGGAACAGCGGTCTAAAGACGACCTATTACGTCCGCTCTACTTCGGTTGAATTAGTAGATTGTGATTCTTGTTCAAGCTAAGGAGGAAACTATCATGGAACTAGAAAAAAGAAAATTAATGGATAAAAAAGCACCGAACCGTTCGACAGGTATTGTTAACGGCCAAAGCTCGAATATATTAAACTGGGACGATGTACAATTTAGTTGGGCGTATCCAAAATATAAAAAAATGCTCGGGAACTTCTGGACACCATTTGAGATTAATATGAGTAATGATATTAAGCAGTTTTCACAGTTAAATGAAGCAGAGCGAGATGCATTTTTAAAAATAATCGGACTGCTTGCGCTTTTAGATAGTATACAGACGGACTTTGCTGGAAAAGTAGCTGACTTTTTAACTGATTCTAGCTTGAATGCACTTATGATCATTTTGGCACAGCAAGAAGTAATTCATAACCACTCTTATTCTTATGTGTTATCTAGTTTAGTATCAAAAGATGAGCAAAATCGTGTATTTGTTTTTTGGCGCACTGAGCCAGTTTTGCAAAAGCGAAATGACTTCGTACTGAAAGGCTACGAAGAGTTTGCGGAGCAACCTACTATAGACAGCATGCTGCGTTCGATTGTGTATGATGTTATTTTAGAAGGGTTATTTTTCTATTCAGGTTTTGCTTTTTTCTATCATCTTGCAAGACATCAAAAGATGGTAGGAACAAGTACAATGATTAACTATATAAATCGAGATGAGCAGCTTCATGTTGATTTATTCGTGAAGATTTATCAAGAATTGTTGGAGGAATATCCAGAATATAATACGCCTGAGCGAGGTAAAGAAGTAGAAGCAATTTTCCGAGAAGCTGCACAGCTTGAAGTCGATTGGGCACGTGAAGTTATTGGAGAGAAAATAGATGGTCTGGATGTTGAAGATGTCGAAGCATACATCTACTTTTACGCCAATGTGCGCTGCAACCAACTTGGCTATGATCGACCATTCCCAGAGTATCGCAAAAATCCATTGAAATGGATCAAAGCCTATGAAGAAGTAGATTTAGGAAAAACCGACTTCTTCGAGCAAAAGTCCCGCCAATACGTCAAAGTGAATGTACAAGATAACGGATTTGATGATCTATAAATAAAGAGAAAGTAAAGCGTTCAATTAGTCATTTTGGCTAATTGAACGCTTTTTTTTGTTAAATCCATTCCAAAATTTCAATTCGGTTGCCAAATGGATCGTGTACATAAATTCTATTTGCTCCTGGTAAATCAGTGTCTACCATGAAGTTAACTTCGTTTTGATTTAAATGCATTTTTAGTGCGTCTAGATTTTCAACTTCAAATGCAGGGTGCGCCTTTTTGGCAGGTGTGAATGGTTCTTCAATACCTATATGAATTTGATAAGTATTGAATTGAAACCATACGCCACCTTTTTTTCTTAACTTCTCTGGCTTTTCTATTTCTTGAAAACCTAGTATTTCACCAAAAAACTTTCTCGCTATTGTTTCTGAACCTTTAGGAGCTGCTAATTGAACATGGTCGATCGATTTAAAAATAAATGACATGATAAATTCCCCCTTGTTTCGTTCTAGTTTAAGCTTAACGTAAAGAGAGGTATTTGGAAATTTTATTGTAATTATGATTTGCTATTAAAAATACTTATAAACAATTTCAATCGGTCGAAAACTCATGATAATCGATTGAATAGTTAGCATAATCGGTCGTATTCCCCAAACATCGGTCGAATAATAGGTATAATCGGTCGAAAAAAGGTTTCCTCCATTACTAGGGAAACCTTTTACGCTTTGTAGACTATATTTTCAAATGGCATCCGAATCTTCTTGATAAAGCGGAAGCTATTCACATTTTCAACAATATTTTATTTACTGTGTTCTGATTTCGTGCAGTGGAACCCATTCCAAGCTTTTTCTCGAAAAAATTATTTGTAAACTTGGTCTTGTGATAGCTTTTCGATAGATTAATAATGATATTTTTACGATTCCACACAACAAATTCATCTTCGACTAATTCACCGAGTAATGCTTGTTGTTCATCCGAAATCTCATGCGCCAAAAACATAATATATACTTGATCTTTCAAGAAGATTGGATGCTTTTGGATCTCTTCCAACTCTTCTCTAGTGCGAACAATGACCGGTATTTCAAAACCATATTTTTTAAGAAGCGCAGTCTCAATCGCAGGCACATCATAAGCTGCATTATCAAAAATAACATTCCCCGTCTGAATATAAGTCTGCACATTTTCATAGCCCATTTCTTCAAAAAGCGCCTTCAATGACTTCATATCTACTTTATTTCTAGAGCCTAGATTAATTCCACGAAGTAAAGCAACAAATGACATCTTTATCACTCCTCAGTTAATATATCTAGTTCTATATTAACGAAGCCACAACGGGTTCGTACAGCTTAAAACTAATACGAATAAAAATAAAACTGCCATAACCGCGTCCACTTTTCCGATAGAAATCACCTGGAAATAACTACTTCTCCGCTCTCCGGTAAAACCCCTTGCCTCCATTGCAAAGGCCGCACGCTCTGCTTTTCTAACAGCACCGGCAAGCATAGGAATTAATACTCGACGAATGCCAAGTAGCCGCTGCAAGGCATTTTTATTGTTAGTTACTCCTCTTAAACGATGTGCTTGCTGAATATGAACAAATTCATCTTTTAATACAGGTAAAAACTGATAGCCAACCATCACACCATATGCGATTTTTGGTGATAGTTTTAATTGTTGCATTAAACTTAAAATGAATGTAACGGGATTTGTTGTCAATGCAAATAATAGAGACAAACTGGAAAATGCTAATACTCGAAAGCTTAAAGATAGTGCATACTCCAATTGAATCATAGTAATTTCTACAGATCCAAACGACCAAATAACCGATCCTAGGTGATCTTTCGCGAACACAATAGTTGTCCAAAAGTAACCGAATGCTGTAATAAAAAATGGAAGCATAAATAACAACCATTTCTTCCAATTAACCTGGCTACACAACAGCTGCAACAAAATTACACCAACCCAAAAAACAAGTGGCGTCCATGGATCAAAAAAGAAAGCCATTGTAAACATACAAACTGTAATCACTAAAAACTTTACCGAAGGATTCATCTTATGCAAAGCATTTTTCATGACGTAACACTCCTTTCGGGGAGAGTAAGTGGTGGTCATGCAGGAGTTGTTCATTGTCCCACACAACATCAGCTTCAAACTTTCCAGTTAAATACCCGTCTTTCAATAATAAAACCGAATCGGCTATACAATGTGTAAATTCCATGTCATGAGTAACTATTAAAAACGTCGTTCCTTCGCGAGCTCGCTCGTCAATTAATTGAAATAATTCAAATAAAGCTGCAGCATCCTGACCAGAAGTGGGTTCATCCATTAAAATAACTTCTCTCCCATCACAAAGCATAGCTGCAATTGCTACTCGACGCTTTTGGCCGTGACTTACCGCAAAAGGGTGTGCATCAGTTATAGGCAAGAGTTTTAGCCGTGTCATTATCTCATTGACATCACTTCCACCGCCATAAGCAACTTCATCCCGTACATTTTTGGTAAGAAATAAAAACTCTGGTGATTGCGGGACATATCCCAAAAACTCCGGCTGTACCGTTCCTTTAGAAGGTATTAACTGGCATAGTGCTCTCAATAAAGTAGTTTTTCCACTACCGTTTGGACCAGCAAGAACAGTAATTTCTCCACGATTTAACGTAAAAGTGGTTTCCTTTAGAAAAGGCTTTGCTATTATTTTATTTACAACAAGTGAAGTTTCAGTTTGCTTAGTGCTTTTCCTTTTAATTAGGGGAACAGCATTGTCGATTGGAACTAAAGGGATGCTTCTATCAAAGAAGTCCCCCCATAAATCCAATCTGTGTTCAATAGCAATCACCGTCATTCCCTGTTTTTTCTGCAACTGATCCAACCATTCGACATACTTTTTCGCGGTATAGGGATCTAAATGAGAGATCGGTTCATCAAGCAGCAAAACTTGAGGCTCCATAATTAGTGCACAGGCAGTAGCGATCCGTTGTTTTTGACCACCGGAAAGCTGTTGAATAACGGCATGTCGAAAATCGCTTAAGTCTGTTAAAGCTAGAACTTTGCAAATCTTTTTGTCCATTTCATCTCTCGGAACATGTAAATTTTCTAATGTAAAAGCAAGCTCTTCTTCTACTGTTTGCATACAAAACTGCGAATCAGGATCTTGGAAAACGGTCGCTACTCGGTGATTTATTTCCCCGGGAATGAATTTCGTATGATCCCGTCCAAACAAATTTATTGTACCAGTCAAAATACCATCACAATTATCAGGGTACAACCGATTACACAAAAATAGTAACGTTGTTTTTCCGCAACCACTTGGACCGGTAATAACTACACGTTCGCCACCCCGAACAGAAAAGGAAAAATCGCTCAATATCCATTTTTCCTCGTCTGGATAACGAAAACTCACTTTTTCAAACCGAATAATATCATGCACGAACATCACTTTTTTTCGAGCGTGAAATGGCATACCCACGAAGCGAACCAGTCGCAAGTAATCCGTCAGATAAAGCCTTACCTCCAACACCAGTAATTATTGCACCACTTAAAATGCGAATTCCTAGCATCAAAGCAATATAACTAGGAGTATATACCGTAAATCCACCTAACAGATAACCGTAAACGAAACTAAATACCGAAGACCCGACGCCAGCTAGCATCAGCACCCACAAATCAAATCGCTTGTAGCGTGTTGCTGCAAATACAGCTTCCGCACCTAAACCTTGAATAAGACCTGATAAAATTAATCTAGGGCCAACCGCATTACCTAACAAAACTTCAATCGCAGCTGCAATTGTCTCTGAAATGACCGCCGCACCAGGCTTGCGAATAATATACATACAAATAATCGAAACGATAAACCAAATACCAAAAATCCATTCATATGCAATCGGCCCGATAAACCCTGCCCAAATATTGCCGACATGAAGGAACAATAAATAGACAATCCCAAACACGACTGAAAATAATGACATTAGAACAATTTCTTTTAACTTCCACGATTTCAACATATTAAAGACCTCCGTGCGAGGGACTATTAATACTCATCGAAACGGTCATTACTAAATGTTTATGTTCTTCAGAACGTGCATGTGTAAATGTCTCTTCATAAAACGCAAACACATCGTGAATGTCCCCATGAATACCACTAGCATAGTGCATAGATTCATTGAAGACTCCATATTCTTTTGCCCGGTCTACTTCTCGGTAAATAACGTCCATATAGTTGGGGTTATTCATCGGATATAATGCGAATTGAGAAGAAACATATTGTCTTGTAGTATCTTTATTCGCCACCTGATCGTCCTTATCCAAATAGACATCTCCAGCAGTATCGCCTGGACAACCAGCAGAAAAACTGCCCGACAACGCAATATGCACGCCAGTTTTAGCAGCATGTAACGTAATCGCTTTTGCTACATTGAAAACATGCACCTGTTTCCCGCGAATCACGGTTGATACATCATCTGTATGCATCCAAACTTTCGAAGTGTCTGTTTCTTGAAGGGCTCCTTTAATAACTGAAATAAAATCATTGGTCATCGGATGCAGGGAAAAACGAAATCCGACAATTGGGCTTAAACCACATTGCATAATAAAACCTCCTAAAATTTTCATAAAAAAAGACTACATCCGTTGAAGATGCAGCCACTTATCCAATATGAAAAAACTCGGAAAGTCACCGCACTTCCTCACGCAGGTATTATCCTGATCGAGTAATAAGGGATCGGAGCTAAAAAGCTCTCATCACAGCCAAAGTGGGCACCCCTAGTGCAGAAAACGGTATGTAGTTTGCTAAACTGTTATAAAAACAATTTGATTTTTTATGTGCCCTCAGTATAACTTATGAAATTACCAATGTAAACTTAGTTGCAAAATTTTATACTTTCGTCCATGCTTAAACTATCAGAATAGTTGGAGGTAATAGGTTTGGATAAAGTTTTTATTACACGTAAATTACCAGATGAAGCAGTGGCTTCATTAAAAGAAAAATTTGAAGTTAAGATGTGGCATAGTGATGAAATTCAAATGACATCTGAAGAATTAAAAATTGAAGCGAAAGATGCGCATGCTATTTGGACAATGCTATCCGATAAAGTGGATCGTTCACTTATAGCAAGCCTACCAAACTTAAAAGTAATTAGTAATCTAGGGGTTGGATATAATAATATCGATGTAGAGGCAGCGAAAGAGAATGGAATTATTGTGACAAATACTCCAGGAGTTTTAACAGAAACTACTGCAGATTTAGCATTTTCTTTACTTCTAGCTACTGCTCGTCGAGTTATGGAGGCAGAACGTGATCTTCGTGCTGGCCATTGGAAGTCACGGTCACCAATGCAATATACAGGGATGGATGTATTTGGCGCAACCATTGGTATTATTGGAATGGGCCGCATCGGTGAAGCGGTGGCAAGAAGGGCAAAAGGATTTAATATGAACGTACTTTACCATAATCGAACACGAAAAATGGATGTTGAAAAAGAGTTCGGATTTACTTATGCAGAACTCGATACACTACTAGAGGAATCAGACTTTATCGTGCTGTTAACTCCACTAACTCCGGAAACGAAGGGACTAATTGGTGAACGCGAGTTAAGCCTAATGAAAGATACGGCAACCATTATTAACGTAGCTAGAGGAGGGGTCGTTGACGAACAAGCCCTATACGATGCCTTAGCGACGAACAAAATCTGGGCAGCTGGCTTAGATGTATTCGAAGTTGAACCTGTGCCACTAGATCATCCATTATTAACGTTACCAAACGTAACGGTCCTACCGCATATCGGGAGCGCAAGTATTCGTACAAGACTTGCGATGATGCAAATGAACGCCAAAGCTATTGAAGCTGTCTTGGAAGAAAAAGAACCAGAAAATAGAGTTGTATAATCTAGAGAAATTGCCCTAGTTGTCAAATAAAAGACAACATAGGGCTTTTTTAATGCACAAAATGAAAGAAAACCAATAGAAGGTTTTATATAAATGTCTTACTCAAAAAACGAGAAACTCAAGGCTATTTGTCTATTAAATGATTAATTGTTTCAAAATAGGGTATTGAATAAAGAAAAGGCCGTGAGTCTTTATAAAATAAGAAAAGGGGTAGAAGTTTAAATGAGAAAGATAGTGTTGTTTTTTTCGTTGTGCACGCTTTTAATGCTTTCCGCGTGTGGTAATGATTCAAGTAGTGAGAGTATAAAGGTTATCAAATTTGCCGATGCCGGATGGGATAGTATACGGGTACATAATAGTATTGCGCAGTTAATTGTGGAAAAAGGTTATGGTTATGATACAGAGGTTACAAGTGGAACAACTGCTGCAACTATGCAAGCGCTTGAACAAGGGGATATTAATGTCTATATGGAAATATGGTCGGATAATATTAAAGATGTTTACGATAAAGCGATTGATAGTGGGAAAGTTATTAAAGTAACTACAAACTTTGATGATAATTCACAAGGATTATATGTTCCAACTTACGTGATAAAAGGAGATCCAGAAAGAGGGATTAAAGCTGTAGCTCCAGATTTAAAAACGGTGGAAGATTTAGCGAAGTACCCAGAAATTTTTCAAGATCCTGAAGATAAAAGCAAAGGACGTATTGTTGGTGCACCATCTAGTTGGATTCTAAGTGAATACTTGGAAACGAAACTCAAAACATATGGACTGGATAAAAAATATAACTACTTAGCGCCAGGATCTGATTCTGCAATTGTTGCAGATTTAGCGGGTGCATACAAAAAAGGTAAGCCTTGGGTCGGGTATTATTGGTCCCCAACTTGGGTTACTGCGAGTTATGATTTAACACTGCTTGAGGACAATCCTTATGATAAAAAAGTGTGGGATGAAAATAAAGGAACGGAATTTCCTCCTAATGATGTCGTCATTGCTGTGAATAAAGATTTACCAACACAAGCAAAAGATGTTGTAGATTTCTTAAGTAAATATAAAACTAGCAGTGAGTTAACAGAGAGCGCTCTGAATTACATGAATGAAACTGGAGCTGAACCAGAAGAAGCCGCACATTGGTGGATGAAACAACATGAAGACGTTTGGACAGCTTGGGTGTCTGATGAAGTTGCTCAAAAAGTAAAAGCAGCTTTGAAATAATATATCATGTTACAAAAAATCTAACCGAGAAATGTGAGGTGTCAGAGGCTGTGTAATCTAACAGTCCGAGACTTATGAAAGAATTTCCTGATATACGTTTACCAATAGGAAGTGGTATGGAAAAATTTATTGATTTTTTAGCCGCAAACTTTGATGGTTTTTTTGATTTTATATTTGTTATTGCATCCACAATGATTAAGGGATTGGAAACTGGACTTCTTGCTATCCCTTGGTGGCTGCTTATTATTGTTATTTTCTCATTGGGATGGTACTTTACCACTTTATATGCTGGGCTACTTTTTGCTCTCTTTATGTTTCTAATAGGTACTTTTAATTTATGGCCACAAACGATGACCACTATATCGATTGTATTAATATCTGTAATTCTTTCTCTTGTCATAGGTATCCCGGCAGGAATTCTGACGGCGTTTAGCAAAACTATCTCAAAAATTATGCGCCCGATTTTAGATGCTATGCAGACGATGCCAAGCTTTGTGTACTTAATTCCTGTAATTTTCTTCTTTCCGTTAGGGAACGTTCCAGCAGTAATTGCAACGATTATTTACGCTTTGCCACCGGTTATTCGATTGACGGAGCTCGGAATACGTAATGTTGACCATGAGGTTATAGAATCTGCCCAATCGTTTGGTTCTTCTAGAAAACAAATGCTTATGAAAGTGGAGCTTCCACAAGCCTTGCCAACGATTATGGCAGGGGTAAACCAGACTACAATGATGGCGCTAGCGATGGCTGTTGTTGGATCGATGGTGGGGGCACAAGGACTTGGGGAACGAGTGCTATTTGCCATCAACCGAATTGATATTGCACTAGGTTTTGAAGCGGGAGTTAGTATTGTATTTTTAGCTATCATTATTGACCGAATTACAGGTGGAATTGCGAAGCGCATTCAGAAACAAGGGAGGGATATGGCATGACAGTAAAACTAAAAATTGAAAATGTATCCAAAATTTTTGGCCCTAGACCTAAAAAAGTGATTCCAATGATTCAAAGTGGTGTTTCTAAGGAAGAGATACTCGCTAAAACTAGCCATACCGTAGGAGTTTACGATGCATCTATGGAAATTATGGAAGGAGAAACCTTCGTTATTATGGGTTTATCAGGAAGTGGTAAATCTACCCTAATTCGTTGCTTAAATTTATTAAATCGCCCAACGTCAGGTGCTATCTACGTCGATGGAGAAAACGTCGTTGGTTATAATAAATCCCAACTAAAATATTATCGTCAGAAAAAAATTGCAATGGTATTCCAACACTTCGGATTGTTTAGTCACCGAACGGTACTAGAAAACATTGAATACGGGTTAGAAGTAAGAGGTATGGCCAAAGAGGAAAGACAAAAAATCGCACAAAAGCATTTAGAAATAGTAGGGTTGAAAGGATATGAAAATCAATATCCTGAAGAGCTTTCAGGAGGGATGCGGCAACGTGTTGGTATAGCAAGAGCACTTGCTAACGACCCGGATATACTATTAATGGATGAGCCTTTTAGTGCACTAGATCCGTTAATTCGAAGAGAAATGCAATTAGAGCTCCTAGATATCCAAAATAGGCTGCAAAAAACAATCATTTTTATTACACATGATGTGAATGAAGCTTTTAAAATTGGTGATCGTGTAGCAGTTATGAAAAATGGAAAAGTTGAGCAAATTGGCACACCTGAAGAGATTTTAGATAAACCAGCGAGTAAATACATTTCGGAATTCATTCGAGATATCGATCGTTCTAAGATATTGCAAGCTGAAAATATTATGATGAAACCCCATGGCTTAGTTTCACTAAAAGATGGACTGAATGTAGCTGCAAAAGTAATGCGTGAAAATGGGATATCCAGTGCGTTTGTAGCCGATCGAAAGCGTAAACTACAAGGAATTGTTACGATTGATCAAGCGATTGATGGGCTTAAACAGAAAAAGTCGTTATTAGAAGTGATGTCTACAGATGTGAAAACAATTCGACCGGACGAATATGTACAAGATATTATTCCTTATGTACTAGATTCTAAATATCCGCTTGTAGTTACAGATGAGGATTTAACTATTAAGGGAATTATTCTTCGTGTTCATGTATTAGCGAGCTTGATAAGTGATAATTTAGAAGAAAAAATAGCAGAAGATGGTATAGATTTAAAACTATAGAATAAATATTCAAATCAAAAAAATGCAAAAATTGCGAACTTCATTATATTTCCTTCTAGTGAAGAAGTAGTTAATAAAAAAAGTCCATTGACCTGTAAAATAATAAAAAACTAGTTATAGGAACTTATTTTGAGCGACTTTTTATTCATTAAATAAAAATAATATTAAAAATTAGTTTTATAAATAATACGAAAGTCCTTTTTAATTTAGGTGAACTTACCTTAAAAATTAATGGTTATATGATATAATTCTAGTATATTTCTCCATTAAAGGTAGTGATGAAAGTGCTGGATCATCCATTGCAGAATAATTTAATAGAATTACATGCTGAATATTCTTTCCCAGTTGTAATCCTTTCGATTATTCTTGCATGTATTACTTCTTATACTGCTTTATTGATGAATAATCGTGTTCAAAAAAATAGTTTTATTCATAGGAACTTTTGGTATGTATTTGCTTCTATTGCAATGGGATTTGGTATATGGACTATGCATTTTGTTGGTATGTTTGCTTTTTCCTTACCTGTCGCCGTATATTATCATCGTATATCTATTATTCTTTCAATTATACCGGCGATAGTCGCCTCTTTTATTGCTTTTTACTTAGCGAATCATCAAAAAAAGTCTATTTGGTATACATTTTCCTTTAGTGTAATAATCGGAATCGGAATTTCGACATGTCACTTTGTAAGTATGATAGGAATGAAAACAGACGCAATTCATACGAACAGTCATAGCTTAATCGTCTTATCTATATTGATTTCCATATTCATACCTTTTCTGGCTAGTATTTCTTTTTTTAAGTTAAGAAGTTATATAGAAGGTCGTCTACTTCATTTATTGATGGCAATTTCCTTAGGTGTGGCTATTTCTAGTACTCATTATACTTATATGGTCTCAACTAAATATTACCTTCCGAATAGTTATGCACCTCGCCCTGGTAATTCTCAACTATTTAATATGGATTTAATAGTAGTAATAGTAACAATTGGTATGACTCTTCTCCTGATTTTTCTTCTATTATCAAGCCTTATGGATAAATATATAGAATATCGAGCGAGTTATTATGATGCTCTAACTAAATTGCCTAATCGCCGTTTGTTTGAGAAAAAAATAAAAAAAACGGATTTCCCACAAAGTTTAGCTATTTGGCATTTACATGACTTAGAACTTGTAAATCGTGAGTTTGATTATCAATTTGGTGACAAAGTAATTCAACAATTGTCTTTTGGGTTGAAAACACTTGTGCCTCCCATGACAGAGCTTTATCGAATTGATGGCCATCGCTTCGCGTTTTTAACACACGATATAGATGGTGTAAATTATTTATCGACCGCGATGGAGAATGTAGCAAAATATTTGAGCAAACCTCTTATAATTGATAATTTTAAAATTAATATACAAGCAGTTTGTGCTATATCGAGAGCAAACAATTCGGAAGAATCTCTGGATATATTCACAAAAGCACAAGCTGTGCTAAATTATTCATCTATCGAATACAATTATGAAATTATCCACTATGATTCGACTATACATACGTATGCGTTTGGGCTTGAGGTCGTTGAGGATATAGGACAAGCGATGGAGAAAGAAGAGCTTTTTCTTGTATATCAACCAAAGGTAAATGTAATCACCAATAAAGTTATTGGAGTTGAAACATTGCTGCGGTGGGATCATCCTGCATACGGATTTCTTTCGCCAGGGGTATTTATTCCTATTTTAGAAGAAAATAATCGTATGATTGAAGTTACAAATTGGATTATTGAAAAAGTTTGTCGCCAAATGTCCATATGGAGAAAAGAAGGGATTTCATTTCAACAAGTGGCTATCAATATTCCAGGTCAATATGTTACATCCAATCTTTTGTTAGATGTTTTAAAGTCTAAATTGAATAAATATAAACTAGAACCTAGTTTGTTGGAACTAGAAATTACAGAAACGAGCTTTGTTAAAAATATCGAGGAAGCAATGAGAGCAGTTAATACTTTCCGTCAAGAGGGCTTTTCGGTGGCACTAGATGATTTCGGAACGGGAGTATCTTCGTTATCATATTTAAAAAAAATGCCCATTTCTACATTGAAAATAGACAAGTCTTTTATAGATGATGTTCCACAATCTGAAAAGGATTCGTCTATTATTCAAGCTATTATAGCGTTAGGGGAATCTCTGGATTTAGCTATTGTATTTGAAGGAGTCGAAACGAAGAGACAAGTTGACTTTTTAGCAACTACTTGTGAAAATCCAATTATTCAAGGATACTATTTTGCCAAGCCAATGAAAGCAGATGAACTCTTTGAGTGGAATAAAGCATTTGAACATGCTTAAGAAATCCGTTTTAGTGCACATAAAATCGCCCCTCCATTGTGGAGAGGCGATTTTTTAAACAGGCAAGCAACAGGTTGATTTCCTCTGCAAATGGTTTGAGTAATTAAAGACAAGTTCTTGTCTTATGCTCATATAAGCATCCGAAGATACAATTTCGGATACTACGCAATTCTTTATTATTGCGCATATGGCTCGGAATATTGCGAGTAGCTCATCCGACATTGCGAGTATGACACTTAAAGTTGCGAGTAACGGACAAAATGTTGCGTGTAACTTATAGATTGCGCAAATGAATCGTAATATTGCGAATATGACACTTAAAGTTGCGAGTAATGGACATAATGTTGCGCGTAACACTTTATTGATGGTTACAATCTATTTTCTGTAACCCCACTGACTCTTGAATTTTTCACGTGAGCAGTCAGATTTACTGCTGCTTAAATTTCTGTTCGTGTTCAAGAAGCCATTCTTTTCTCCATAAACCTCCTGCATAACCAGTTAATTTACCATTTGAACCTATGATACGATGACAAGGAATCACGATGCTTAGCTTATTTTTGCCGTTTGCACTTCCTACTGCGCGAATTGCTTTTTCATTTTCTATTGCAATGGCAATATCCTTATATGACCCAGTTTCCGCATAAGAAATTGTTGTCAATGCATTCCAAACGCTTTTCTGAAAATCTGTTCCGTCATAAATATAGGGAAATGAAAAGTCTTGAAGTAAACCTTGAAAATATTCATCCATTTGAGCATAGCAAGTCTGAAGTACTGGAGGAGTTTCCTTAGTCAACTGATGAACAACTACATCTTGTTCTGCAAACATAATCGAGCTGATAGCTTCCTCTGTCCCGATAATTTCTAACACACCAATTGGCGTTTGATAATCTACTTGAAAAAGTTTACTCATATAACAACCTCCAGTTTACGATAGTTACTCGGGGTACAATTTTTAGTATCGAAAAATACTTTATAAAAATTGGATGCACTTTGAAATCCAACTTCGTAGCAAATCTCTAAATTTGTCATATCTGTATTTTTTAATAAATGAGCTGCTTTATCAACTCTAATTTTTTCTAAATACATACGTGGTGTTTTAGAAGTTTCTTGTTTAAAAAGTCTCTCCAAATAATAAGGACTGACACCGACATGATTTGCGATATCTACTAATGTAAGCTTTTCATTAGAATGGTTAATTAAAAAGGTAATGACGTTTTGAACTAGTTCCGTATTTGGGGAATGCTCCACATCAGGTTTGCATCTTTTACAGGCTCGAAATCCCGCTTTTTCAACTTCCTCTCTATCAAGGAAAAACTCTACATTTTGTTTTTTTGGTTTTCTAGAACGACAAGAAGGACGGCAATAGATTCTCGTTGTTTTGACAGCAGTGTAAAATAATCCATCGTACGTCCGATCGCAAGCGATAATTTTCTCCCACTTTTCTTCAAATGTAAGATTGATGGTAGAATGCATACCTTTTTCCGTCCTCTCTAGTTTTAATCTTCGTATAAATGGGTTGTATCCTTTAAAGCGAGTAGCTGAGCTGCATTATTCTCCATAACTGCAATGATTTTGTCGGATAGTGCATTTCCAAAACTAAATCGTCGAACCCCTAATGTTTTAAGCTTATTACAATTTGTTAATCCAGGTAAAGATAAAACGTTCAATGGTGCTTTAACTTGAGTTGCTATGCCATGAATATCTGAATCTAAAATAACACCAGGAACGAAAAAACCGCTAGCTCCACTCTCTACATATGCCTTGCCACGCTCAATAGTTTCCAAAAGAGGATTATCTTTTTGAAAATATGTATCCGTTCTGGCATTTATAAAGAAATCCTTATAACCGTGTTGATTTAAAGCGGTTCTTATTTCTAGTAATAACCTTGCATGCTGAGAGATATCTCTTAAGCCTCTTTGTTTTTTTAAGGAATCCTCTATATTAATCCCCGCAACTCCAATATCAGCCGTCCTTAAAACGTTCTTCACAATTGTATCGGTGTCTTCTCCGTAACCTGCTTCAATATCTGCAGATACAGGGATAGACACATGCTCAGTAATTATTTTAATAATTCGTAAATGCTGATCAAAATCGATGAGTTCACCGTCTTTTAAACCAAGGGAATTAGCAATTCCCCAACTAGTCGTACCTATTGCTTGAAAACCTGCTTTTTCTAAAGTCAAAGCAGAAAGTAAATCCCATGCATTACCTAAAAATAATAGATCAGAAGAATGATGTTGCTGATTGAATTGCTGAATTTTGTTCATTTGAATGCCTCCTACATATTGTCGTACTTCATTTTAACAATAGGTAAAGACTATATTCGTCCTCTTTCTTGCACTTATGGTCTGTGTGAATCCAAAAATTGATCTACTTACAAAATAAAAAAACGATGTTATGAAAACACATTAAGTGATTTCATAACATCGTTTTTTCTAAATCTTACTATATAAAAAGAACCAAAAACAAAGTGAATTCGGTTCTTTTTATGCATAAAGGAAGTAAATTATTCTACGATTAATTTACCAGCCATTTTATCATGACCTACACCACAAAGAAGAGAGCAGTAATAGTCAAATTCTCCAGCTTTATCTACTACGAATTCAGCTGTTTCTCCACCTTTGATATCTACATTATATTCATCAATACCAATACCATGGGCACCAGCGTCATTTACAAGTGTAATTTTTACAGTGTCGCCAACATGAGCTTTAATTTCTTTGACATCAAATTCAAAGTTTTTTGCATTTACAGTAGCTTCTACTACATTACCAGTAGGTTTTACAGTAGCTTCTTCTGAAGTTGTTTTGTCAGTTGTAGTACCTTCAGTTGCTTTTTCTTCGCTAGATTTATCTGATCCGCAAGCAGCAAGAGCGAATACTAGTAGGGATAAGATTACTAGACTAAAAAGTTTGTTTTTCATTATGTTATACCTCCATTTTTTTATGAAATACTATATAACTATAGATATTAATTTTAATAAATTCAACTAAAATGTTTTTCGTTATAATATTTAATAAGAAATATTTTAATGAAAAAACTTTTAACTATCAAAATTTGTTCACAAGTGATAATATAACTTACTGAAATAATAAAAATAATAGGAGGTTATTTGAATTGAACAAAAAATTAAAATACGGTTCAGCGCTATTAGCTGCTACCCTTATGCTTGCTGCATGTTCTGATGATAATTCGTCAAAAACAGATAAAGAAAAGAACAACGACAAAAAATCAGAAGATGTTAGCTATAAGAATTTCTCGAACTTTGGATACGACCTTCAACTTACAAGACATGTACCTTTCGAGGGAATCACAAAAGATAATGTGAAAGATTTAGGTATTATTTGGAGTAAAGATTTTAAAGAAATTAATAAAGATATTCCAAATGGTAATCAAAGCTTTCCAATCGTTGTGGACGGTGTAGCATATGTATCTACTAGTTCTAACTATGTATATGCTTTTGATGCTTTAACAGGAGATGTCATTTGGGAATGGACTCCTCCAGCAGAAGTATTAGAAACAATAAAACGCACAGGTATGCCATCATCTAACCGTGGTGTTGCGGTTGCAGAAGGTAAAGTATTTATGATTACTGCGGATGTTGGCTTAGTTTCAATTGACCAAAAAACTGGAAAAACGGTTGATTTCATTCATGCTAGTGATTTCTTCCCTGACCTAACATCTGATAATGGTTACTATGAAACTACAGCGCCTGTTTATTTTGACGGAAAAATCTTTGTCGGTAGCTCAGGTGGAGATAACGGGGTACGTGGATTCGAAATGGCTTTCAAATCTAGCGATCTAACACCAGCTTGGGATGAACCTTTCTGGACAGTACCTCCAAAAGGAGAAGAGTGGTTATCTGATGGTTTATTTGGCGGAGGCGGAGCAGTTTGGATGCCACCAAGTGTTGATCCAGATACTGGCTTAATGTACATTTCTGCTGGTAACCCAGCTCCCGACTTTTATGGTGCGAAACGTCCGGGTGTGAACCCTCATACAAACTCTGTTATCGCTTTAGAAACAGGTACTGGTAAAATGGTTTGGGCACAACAACAACAATCTCATGACCTTTGGGATTATGATACTGCTGATAGCCCATCTATCTTTAATGCAAAAGTAGATGGAAAAGAACGCAAACTTGTTGCTGTAGGAACAAAGGGTTCTGAATGGTTTGCTTATGATGCAGCTACTGGTGATCCTGTATACAATAATGTAGCTTTCGGTAAAATTGATCATCCAGATCCAACAGAAGAAGGAGTTCTAGTTTATCCAGGAGTTTTAGGTGGACAAAACTATGCGCCAGATACATTTGACCCTGAGTTGAACTTAGATTTAATACCAGCTATTGAAGAACCAAGTATTCTTAAAACAGCTAAGAACGAAGAAGAAGCGGTAACTAATGATACTTCTCCATACTTTGGTGCATGGGCATTTGGTACTTCTTCTGCAGCAGCAGATCCTAGCATAAAAGGATATGGTACGATTACTGCTATTGACGTGAATACAGGTAAAATAGCATATCAAGTTAAAACCGATCAACCAATGCGTGGCGGTTTGACAAGTACAAAAGCAGGTCTTACTTTTTACGGTGAATTGAGCGGTAAAGTAAATGCAATCGACACTAAAACAGGTGAAAATGTTTGGTCATTCCAAACAGCTGGTAATACAATTTCAGCGGCTCCTTCAATTTTTGAAGTTGATGGTAAATCATACGTGATGATTACATCTGCTGGATCAAAACCTCAAATTTTTGTATTTGCTCTAGGTGGAGATAAAACGCAAGCTGAAGCTGGTAAATCAGATTCAACTAATCCACACACAGGTAAATAATATAATATTACTGTGTAAGTGAAATAAAAAAGGGCAGTAGGAAAATTCCTCTGCCCTTTTTACAATAAGGAGTTTATGTATGAAGAAGATATATTTGTTGTTTCTTTCTGTCATGTTAGTCACCATAATTTCTGCATGTAGTAAGGAAGCTGGTGAAGCCACATTACAACTAAGTGATAAACAATTGACGGTACTTTCGTGGAATACAGATCACTCGCATTATAAGGAAGTAAATGGGAAACTGTTAGTTGGAGAGACACCGGTAGTAGGTGCAGTTGTTCAAGTGGCCAACAAACGAACATTAGATACAGATAAAAATGGAGAATTTACATTCAATGTAGACAGAAGTAAGTTAGATCTAAAAAGTATTAAAGTTGTATCTGTTGATAAAGCTACTATAAATGATAAATCAATTGGAGAGAAAACTGCGAAGAATTTATTAGCATTAAAAGAAGAGTTAAGTGTAAACTTCCCGATAACAATTGATAAAGTAGTCGCTTCTAAAGAAAATCCGGAAAACGTAGAAGTACATGCACATGCAGAGATGGCGGAAGGTCAACAATATCCGTCATTTGGACCGGCAAAATATCGTGTTAGTGGTACTATTAAAGATGCTAATGGTAATCCTGTAGAAGGTGCAACTATTAACTTGAGAAGAGATGGAGTAGAAGGTTTCTCTATGTCCAACCCAAGTGATGCAAATGGAGTGTACTACTTAGATTACGTTCCAGAAGATGATGAAAATCATTACTTTTATGTGCATTACAACGACGTAAAATATACATTGCCGGAATATAAAGTATTCTTGTTTCCGGAAGATTTAAGTGTAAATGTAGATGTTACCCTACCGGCAGAAGGAACAATCATTAATGATGCTCCTCCTACCTTGGTTACAACAACAGCCCCAGGTGCTGTATATAAAGGAACTTTAATCGGTGTCAATGTACCTGAAGGAGTAAAGTATTCTGTTTCTATTCCTAAAAAAGACGGAACCTTTGTTGTGACTTTACCAAAAGCTGAATGGGAGAAATCACCGACATTCTTCCAAACAGAATTTAATAAGTTTATGTTAGAAAAACTAGTTACTGGAGATACACTTTCATCTGATTTGATCAAGATTAATGCAGATGAACCAAACAATATAGTACCAAATGACATGAAATAGTAAGAAGAGAACTAGGCTAAGAAACCATTTCCATCGGGTTTCTTAGCCTAGTTTTTATTAAAAGATAAGAAAGTAAAAAAATTCAGTATGACATGAACACAGTAACCATGAACTTTTGTACAAGGATTCCGTTCCAATCAACTAAAGGTAAACTTTTTGATGGTGAGAAATAGGAGTCTTACATCAAATAAAGAATTGAAATAACTCCCGAAATTGTATCTTCGGGAGTTTCTTGGATGTGTAAGAAAGCATTTTTTCTTTCATTATCTAAACAGGGTTTAAACCTATTCCTAAAGTTGTAGGAGAGCGACGGACAGACGACAGCCATAAGATTACCGAAAAGAGAGGCAGGTCGTGACGTCAGTCACAACCTGCCTCTTTCATATCTTTCGGTATTGATATAGCTCAAGTCTGTCCAAAGTCCTCCGGAAACGATTGAAAATAGGTTTAGAGGGAGCTTGCGTTTTTTAAAAAATAGACCACTCCGGTCGATTAGTGTTATTCTATAATCGACCGAAGTGGTCTATGTTTGCTGTTACTGGAATAAACTTAAAACAGTAAGGGGGAAATGGGTATTACAAAGCGATTTGAAAACTTGGATACAAATAAACAAAAAAGAATTATTGACGCAGCTTTGAGTGAATTTAAGGAAAAAGGTTATGAGCAAGCTTCAACCAATCAAATTGTGAAGGAAGCTGGAATTGGGAAAGGAATGCTTTTCTATTATTTCAAAACTAAACGGGACCTCTATTTGTATTTGATAGAATATTGTCTTGAAATGGTGGAAAAAAAGTATTTTGAAGCAATAGATGATAAAGAACCTGATTTATTGGAACGAATGAAGCAAATCGTAGTAGTCAAAATGGATTTCCTTTCGAAAAATCCAGAAGCAATTAACTTTATAAGCACTATTGTTTTGAATGATCAAATTGATGCGGATTTAAAATCTCGGATAACAGCATTGTATGAAACGGGATACGCTAAGATTTATGGCAATATAGATTATACATTTTTTAAAGAGAGCATAGATGTTCAAAAAACGTTTAATTTGATTCGATGGTCGATTGAAGGCTATGAAAATGAGCTTAAGAGGCAATTGAAGGGGCAAGATTTAAGTGCAATAAACTATGATTCATATGCGGAAGAGTTTTTGGATTATATAAAAGTAATGCGGACCTTATTTTATAAATAATGGGAGGGTTAAAGCATGTCAGTCATACAAACGAATAACTTAACGAAAAAGTTTGGGAAATTTACTGCGTTAGATGGTGTGAATTTAGAAGTGAACGAAGGGGAAATATATGGCTTCATAGGTCCGAATGGGGCGGGTAAATCTACAACGATTCGTTTGTTGCTCGGTATGATTAAAGCAACAAAGGGTGGGGCAACTATTTTTGGTAAGGATGCTTGGAACGATGCCGTAGATATTCATAAACGGATTGCATATGTACCAGGCGATGTGAACTTATGGCCGAACTTAACGGGCGGAGAAGTAATTGACTTGTTCATGAAGTTACGTGGAGCAGTAAATAAAAATCGGCGAGAAGAAATGATAGAAAAGTTTAAACTAGACCCTGCCAAAAAATGCAGAACTTATTCTAAAGGAAATCGACAAAAGGTTGCATTAATAGCAGCATTCACATCAGATGCGGACTTATATATTTTAGATGAGCCAACATCAGGTCTTGACCCACTAATGGAAAGGGTATTCCAAGAATGTGTAATGGATGCCAAAAAAGAAGGGAAAAGCATTCTCCTATCCAGTCACATTCTATCCGAAGTAGAAAAATTATGTGATCAAGTAGGAATCATCCGACAAGGTAAAATGATCGAAACGGGTACATTAAGTGAATTAAGACATTTAACCCGAACCAATTTACTCGTCGAAGCAAAGCTACCAATTATCGGTTTAAGTGAATTAATAGGTGTTTATTCAATAGAAGTAAACAATCAAACATTTGCATTCCAAGTAGATTCAGAACATTTAGATACGGTGATTAGACATGTTAGTCAGTTTGGAGTTGTAAGATTAGAAAGTGCACCCCCAACTTTAGAAGACTTATTTATGCGCCATTATGAGGGAGTGGGAGGTGCAGTCTAATGTCAAAGCAGCTGTTTAAGTATACAGGAATACTTGCACGCTTTATCTTACAACAAAATCGTTTACGGATTCCTATTTGGATTATTGCTTTATTATTAATAACACTCAGCACGGCGACTGCATTTAAGAATTTATACCAAACTCCAGAGGATAGACAGGCAATAGCGCAAACAATGTTGAACCCCGCAATGACAGCGATGGTTGGTCATAGTAATGGGTTAGATAACTATACGAACGGTGCGATGATGGCTCATCAGATGTTGCTTTTCACTTCTATAGCAGTTGCTATCATGAGTATTTTATTAGTAGCAAGACATACTCGTGCAGAGGAAGAGGATGGACAGATAGAATTAATCCGCTCTCTACCTATTGGGCGATTGTCGAATTTAAGTGCCACTGTCTTAGTGGTTAGCGGTACGAATATTTTGTTAGCATTCCTGATGGGATTTGGATTGTTTGCATTAGGGATTGAAAGTATGGATTTAGAAGGGTCCATGTTATACGGAGCGACCTTAGGGGCAACGGGAATAATTTTTACGGTGGTCACGGCTATATTTGCCCAGCTATCGGAGAATTCTCGTGGGACAATAGGGTTAAGTTTTGCCGTACTTGTTATGGCGTATTTAATACGAGCAATAGGAGATGTTAGTAATGAAACACTTTCCTGGTTTTCACCACTAGGAATTGGATTAAAAGCGGAAGTCTATGTTTACAATTACTGGTCACCAGTTATATTACTAATAGGTTTAGCATTAGTTATACTAGCATTTGCACTGTACCTGAATTCTATTAGAGACTTAGAAGCAGGATTTCTTCCATCTAGACTAGGGAAAATTCATGCATCTCCCTTTTTGAGAAGCCCATTTGGCCTTGCGTTAAGAATTCAACGTACAGGATTAATTGCTTGGGCTATTGGAATGTTCATTTTAGGAGCTTCGTATGGATCTGTTTTAGGTGATTTAGAATCATTTTTCAAAGACGTGGAAATGATGCAAGCTTTAATAAAACCAGTCGAAGGATTTTCATTAATAGAACAATTTATCCCTATGCTAATGACGGTAATGGCGATGCTCTGTACTATTCCTACACTCATGATAATCTTTAAATTGAAAAGTGAAGAAAAGAAGAATCATACGGAGCATTTACTTAGTCGTGCGATATCTCGCGCAAAGCTAATGGGAAGTTATTTTGTGATTTCGATTGGTAGTAGCTTTGTGATGCTGTTTTTGGCGGTAGTTGGGTTATGGTCTGCAAGTGTAGCGGTGATGGACGATGCTATTTCCTTTCCTACGTTGTTAAAAGCTGGGATGATCTACTTGCCTGCAATTTGGACGATGATTGGTTTGGCTATACTATTGGTAGGATTTCTTCCACAATTCACAGGTTTTACGTGGTTGTATTTAGTGTATTCATTCATAGTTGTATATTTAGGGGGGTTACTTCAGTTTCCTAACTGGATGAGCAATCTTTCACCGTATGGTCAAATTCCAAAATTACCAGTGCAAGAAATGGATTATATGTCGGTTACAGTATTGTTAATCATAGCAGTTGTTTTAACTATAGCAGGATTCTTCACCTACAATAGGAGAGACATTTTAGGTTAAAAGAATGATAATTTTATTTCCATAATTTAATAGAGTAAAATGTGGTGTTATCAAATGATGGTCTTTTTGGTAATGCCTTTTTTAAAGAATAAGAAAGTATATAAATTTTGATGCCATGAACATATTGATTTCCTACAGGCCGAGTTGTTGCTTTCCGTTCCGGCGCTCGCTTTCCGCGGGCATGGCTTGAGCCTCCTCGTTCGCTTCGCTACCTGCGGGGTCTCAAGGCTCATGCTATTCCCGCAGGAGTCGAGCACCTGCACTCCAAGCAACAATGAACACTAAACAAGGGGACTTATCAATAATCACCTTTAAAATTAATTACTTAATTAGGATTCTTTCTACATAGGTTGTTTCATAGAAACCTTCACAGTGCCTTATCGATTCAACTTTCTTATACACGATCTCGAGGATCCAACATACTAAACTGATTCAATTAATGGTGTGAAGTGAATGGGTTTCCTTCTACGGATTCTAAGATCCCCACGTTAGCTCGACTTCACTTCTACTAATGTTAGTATGTTTCCAGGGGGCAAGCATCAAGCTGCTTGCCTTGCTCCTGCGCAAGCTCGTCGCAGAAAAGATTTTGCTCTTTCGCAAGCTCGTCGCAAAAATTAATTTCGCTACGCTCAGTCCAGGGTCTTGATTTGCTTGTTAATCCCATAGGAGTCGCCGCTTTCACTCCAATCAACTAAAGGTAAACTTTTATGTAGGAATACGCTGGTGAAAAATAGGAAGCATACATCAAATAAAGAATTAAAATAACTCCCGAAATTGTAACTTCGGGAGTTTCCTGTTTTAGTAAGAAAGGATCTTTTCTTTCATTATCCAAAAAGGGTTTGAACTTATTCCTAAAGTTGGAGGAGAGCGACGGACAGACGACAGCCATAAGATTATCGAAAAGAAAGGCAGGTGGTGACGTCAGTCACGACCTGCCTCTTCTATAGCTTTCGGTAATGATATAGCTCAAGACTATCCAAAGCCCTCCGGAAACGATTGGAAATAGGTTTTGTACTTAAAGGGCGCTTTCGCTTTTCTTAGTACCTAAAAGTAGAACTAACGAAGATAATATTGAAAGTTTTGTCGAAATAATGCATGTGCATTAACAAGCAAGGCGGTGAATTAGCTTTTTATACAAAAAATATCCTTTCGAGGATTATTTTTTTGACTAAATACTAACCACTGGTTATAATGTAACCAGTGGTTAGTATTTTTAAAAGAAGTGAGTGTATTCAATTATGACAAGTAAACAAGAGCAACGTTCGGAAGAAACGAAAAAACAAATATTACAATCTGCAGGGAAGTTATTCGCTACAAAGGGATATGATTCAGTCACGATACGAGAAATTGCTAAGGATGCAGGATGTTCACATACAACAATTTATCTGTATTTCAAAGATAAGGAAGCATTGCTCCACCAACTTTCTATGCCGTCTTTGCAGGAACTTCACGACCAATTGCATCATATTTCAAATAGGAATACATTAGCAGCAGAAGAAAAACTAAAAAAAATTAGTCGTGAATATATTCACTTTTGTTTAAAGTATCGTAATATGTACGACATTTTTTTCAATGCTAAATCTTCAAGAGTAGATGAAGCAGAGCAAGAACTAGAGATCAATAAACTTCGGATTAGAATTTTTGACATGATGAAGTTAAATATTCAGGAATGCCTCTCTAATCTAAACGATGAACAATTGTTGGCTTATTCCCGTATTTATTATTTCAATTTGAATGGGATATTAAGTACTTATTCGTATCAGCATGAACCACTTGACGTTTTAATGGAGAGATTGACTCCTACATTTGATCTCTCGATTGAAATACTTTTATTAGGCTTTAAAGAAAAATTAAATAAGGGGAAATGAAGATGAAAGCAAAACAGATTTCTGAACATATATGGAGCTTAAAAACGTGGATGATTATCCCAATTCATGTGTGGGTTGTTGTGGAAGAAGACGGGATAACTTTAGTAGATGCTGGAATGCCAATGATGGCAAAAGGGATCATGAAATTCATGAAACAACTAAACGCTGGCCCGCTAAAACAAATTCTTCTCACGCATGGACATTCTGATCATGTTGGATCGGTAAAAGCAATATTGACTGAAAATGAAGTGCCTGTTTACGCACACCGAATAGAAATTCCTTATTTGGAAGGGAATACGCTCTATCCAAAAAGAAAGAAACTAGAAAACAACTTACCAAAACAACTAACTCAACCGCTTTTAGAAGAGGAGTCCGGAAACTTGAAATCAGTAGGCGGATTGAAGCCATTTTTTACGCCTGGCCATTCCCCCGGTCATGTTGTGTACTATCATGAAAAAGATCAAGTGCTATTAGCAGGTGATTTGTTTAAGTCGAAAAATGGTAAACTCCAACCTCCCATGTTTACACCTGATATGGAGGAAGCATTAAAAAGCAGTGATATCGTTGGAATATTGAAACCAAAACGTTTAGAAGTATGTCATGGAAATACTGTGTTTAATCCCGCTGATCAATTAGAGGACTACGTTCGAACTGTCGAGAGAAAACTTAGTGGGAAGTAATTTAAATCTCCTATATCACGGAGACTTCCGCGGGAATAGGACGCAGTGACGAGGAGACTGAAGCCATGCCCGCGAAAAGCGTCCGTCAAAGCGGAAATCAACTGTATTTCTAGGGTTACTCATCTTAAAAGGACCTAACGTCTTTTTGCCCGGTTTTTCTTATGGGGCTAAGTCAACTTGCATCATTTTTCTAATAAGGTTTTTTTATGAACCAAAGCAGGCTAATAAATAGTTTCCTAGTGTTGAATATTCTTTAGGGGGCAGTAAAAATGTTTGCAGGGCATTTTGGAATTTCGGCTGCAGTAAAAAGTAAAACGCCTGAGACGCCACTATGGTCACTAATAGTTGGCTCACAATTGCTTGATATTGCGTTTATTATATTTAATTTGGTTGGTTTAGAGTCCATTGAACCAATAGGTAAAGGTGGATATGGAAATGTTGTTATTAATGCTTTCTACTCGCATTCTTTAGTAGGTGCACTTATCCTTTCCATATTAGCGGGGCTACTCGCAAAAAGGTTTTGGGGGAAAAAATCTGGAATTATTATAGGAGTTGTTGTATTCAGCCATTGGATTCTTGATTTTATTGTTCATCGTCCTGATATGCCGATTTTACCTGGTAATATCGGTAATATGCCACTTCTAGGATTAGGACTATGGGAAACCATTCCTGGAAGCATTCTAGTCGAGTCATTATTAATCGCCGTAGGTTGTTTTTTATATTTTCAAAATGCCATAAAAAAAGCTGGGCCAGCACATAAACGTAAAGGTATTATAGCTGGTTTATTAATGACTGTTTTTCTTATTCTCTCCTTGTATATCGGCATCTTTCTGTAACGAAAAAATTCCTCGTTCAAGTAAGGCATACCAACTTGTAACAATAAAAAGGAAATGTTAATAGTATACAACAAAAGATGTGCAGAATAATTAGCTTGTATCAACTAGGAGTGTGAGTATGCCAGCTATTACGGGGAAACAGTATATTGATCGAATCGACCAATTGAAAACGGATATTTGGATAGACGGGAAGCCTGTGACAGGTAAGATTTCAGAGCACGCTTCGTTTAAAGGGATTATGAAAAGTCAGGCGGCATTGTACGACATGCAACATGATACAGTATTAAAAGATGTCATGACGCATCCTTCACCATTAACATCTGAGCCTGTAGGTATGTCCTATATACAGCCTAAAACAAAAGAAGATTTAGTTAAAAAGAGATTAATGGTACAGCATTGGGCTAAATCGAACCATGGCCTTATGGGAAGAAGTCCAGACTATATGAACACGGTGTTAATGGCCTTAGCGTCATCTGCCGATCTTTTGAATGAAAAAAAGAATTGTTTTCCTAATAACTTACGATCGTTCTATGAGTATGCACGTGAAAAAGATTTATCTATGACACATACATTTATTGATCCCCAAGTCAATCGAGCACCTATTTATATCGAGGAATCAGAAGAGCCCATTGCTTCAAAAGTGATGGATAGAAACGAAGAAGGAATCATTGTAAAGGGTGCGCGGTTGCTGGCAACACAAGGTGGAATAACGGATGAAATACTTGTAATATCATCCGGAGCTGTAGTGGAGGAAGAAAAAGGGTTTGCTTTCTCCATCCCTAGTAATACTAAAGGGCTTAAGTTTATATGTAGAGAATCCTTTGTTGGTGGAGATTCAACCTTTAACTATCCTTTAAGTTCACGATATGAGGAAATGGATACGGTAGTAGTATTTGACAATGTATTGGTTCCTTGGGAGCGCGTATTTTATTATGACAATCTAGCTGCGTCAAACAATTTTATGAAAACTAGTTCGTTTCAAGCTTTTGCCTTACATCAAGTTGTTTCAAGACAAATTGTAAAAACTGAATTTGTATTAGGGGTTGTCCAATCGATCATCGAATCGATAAATATAAATCAATACCAACAAGTTCAAGAAAAAGTTTCTGAAATTATTATCGCTTTAGAAACGATGAAGGCATTGTTGATAAAGTCTGAAGTAGAAGCCGAAGTAGATAAATGGGGTTTAATGCAACCAAACGTTACAACGCTGCAAGTAGCTATCAATGTTTTTCCGCGAATCTATCCAAGGTTTACTGAAATTATTCAGATTTTAGGGGCAAGTGGATTAATGTCTATCCCAACTGAAAATGCATTCCAATCATCCATTAGAAACGATTTGGATCAATACTTACAGTCAAAAGCTGATAATGCCGAGAATCGTGTTAAACTCTTCCGTTTAGCATGGGATTTAACGATGAGTTCTTTCGGTACACGGCAAACTTTATACGAACGCTTTTTCTTTGGCGATCCTATTAGACTTACTAGCGAGCTATACCATGCATACAATAAGGCTCCATATGTACAGAGAGTGAAGGATATGTTGAACTGAATATAATACACAGTGAGCCCTTTGAAACTTCAATTAGAGTTTCAAAGGGCTCAACAATTTATTATAAGAAAAAGTTTACTTGATTAACCAGTAATAACTCTCTCTTTCGGATATTGATATTTTGTTTTCTTCTTCTGACCACCAATGATAAATAAGAAAGAAGTTAAGCCGATTCTTCCTACAAACATTAAAACCATAAGAATACACTTGGAATAAATGCTAAGGTCATGAGTAATCCCCATAGACAAACCTACTGTACCAAATGCGGAGCAAACTTCTAATACAATTTCAATAAGATGGGGCTTTGGGTCAAAAACACTTATTGCTACAACGGATATAAAGCACATAATAATAGCTAGCATTGTTATGGCAAGTGATTTCAATATATCCTCTTCGTGAAGCTCTCGATTAAAAATTTTGATATTACGATTTCCTTTAGCGAAATGATAAATAAATAATACATTCAAAGCAAATGTCGTCGTACGTATTCCTCCGCCGACAGAGGTTGGAGAGCCACCGATAAACATAAAAATACTAATAACCAACAGTGTTGGCATAGTAAACTCGGTAATATCCATTGTAGTAAGCCCAGCACTTCTAGTAGTTGCTGCTTGGAAAAAGGCATAGAAGAAACTTTTATGCCAAGTTAAACCTTTAAAATAATGTTGAAATTCAAATATTAGGATAAGAATTGTTCCGATAACAAGAAGAATTCCATAAGTTACTGTCGATAATTTTGTAAATAATGAAAACCGGAAAGGCTTTTGATAGTCCGTCTTTCTTCGAAATAAATATTCCTTCACTTCAATTAATACCGGGAATCCAATAGCACCAAGAATGATTAGAATGATTGTTATTATTTGCACAAAATAGTCACCAGCATAAGGAGCGAGTGATTCTCCCGTAATATCCATTCCAGCGTTTGTTGTCGCAGTTACGGATGCAAACAAACCATGGAGTAAAGCATCCTCCCAGGTTGAATAATAATTTAAGAAATGCAATCCTAGGATAAGCCCACCTAAAATCTCAATAAGGAAAATGATTTTAAGAATTTCTTTAACCATTTGTACGAGCCCTGATAATTCGAATTGATTATGATCAACCATAATTAGACGGCGTTCACGTAAACCAACTTTTTTCCTTAAAAGTATCCAAAAAAATGTGTTGATCGCCATAATGCCAAGCCCTGCAAATTGCAAAACAATCATAATAACAAAATAGCCGAATACACTATATGTCTCCGAAATATTAAATACAGTCAAACCTGTATCACTTACCACAGTAACGGCAGTGAAGACCGTATCAATAAAAGATACGTGAACACCAGGCTTAAAAACCGCCGGGAGACTAAATAATAGTATGGATATAGTTACTGCCAGTAAATAATAGCCTGTAATAACTTGGGCAGGTGATAGCCTCTCTAACCTACTTCTTACTTTTCCCCACATAATTACAGATCCCTTCAATTTTTTCATATCACCTATCATAAAGAAAATCTGGTGTATTTGAAAGAAATATTTTTAATTCGATTATATAAAATACATACGTACACGGTAAGGGGTAATTAACATAGTAAATTTGTGCATAATATTGGGTATAAATAACTAAAAGTATAAAGTCTATCTACACTACGATACTCAACTTCACTAATTTCTTATGGGGTCTTTCATTGAAAAGATAAAAAACAATCATTCTCTGGTAGCCTTAGAGAATGATTGTTTTTAATGGTTAGCAATAAGGATTACTTCACCAGTTCATAAGTATTGAACTCTCCTTCTGGTGCACTATTGAAGTAGCTTGTGCCATTAAGTTCATATCTTACGGCATAGGTTATCCCCCCGCCGCCATCCTTAATTCCTTTTACTTGGATTGTTCCTACAGAAGGTACAGTAAACACCTTGGGCTTATGCTTGATCATAAAAGGTTCTGAAATTGCTTTGCCGTCGACTAGTACTTGTACATAATCTCCATCCTCCGCGGCATAATCCCATACCCAGATTTTTGTATCCTTTTCCGAAGACGAATGAGTAATCGTATAATCTTGTGCTCCTATGTTTTCGTCAGAGCTCAACAAGATAACCCCAGCTGAAACGCCAGTAGACATCTTATTTTGGAGAGCATTCTTAGCTGTTTCTGATTCATCAACGGTTGCTGTATTTGCAAGCGATATTCCTACAATACCAAGGATCAAACAGATGCTTCCAAAAAGGATAAGAGGTTTGTTTTTCTTCTTCTGATTCACTTTATCTTCCAATTTTGTTTCCGAGAATGGATCATTATTTTCGAATGACTTTTTTTGCTTGGAAGCTGAATTCACCATTGCGTCATCAATTTTCTTTTTTAAATTTGATTGGTTTTTGTCCATATACTTACCTCAATTCTATGTTAGTCAAAGGCTTTTTGTTTAAATAAACACACATTGCCAATCTAGCTAGAATAACAAATAATATCATTAACTGAAAAAAATGCATATGTCGGGTAGTGTCAGTCACTTCGTAACCGTAGTTTAGTATGGATAAGCCAATATTCATAATGACTAAATTGATGAAAAATATCGTAATAAGAGAATATAGCCAAGGTAATGCCTTATACATTCTTCTAAGTGCTGGGATGAGCATAGAGATACCGATAAACAATCCACAAATTCCAATAAATGTAGCGGATGTTTTAGGTCCTGAAAATCCGGATGCTAACACTGTACCAACCTCCGTTACGAATAAAAGTGGCATAAAAACTAGAATTAGTAATATAAAGGACATTGGAGAAATAAAGTACAGCGTTGCAAAAACTGCTGCTAACTTACTTTTCATGAATTCACACCCTCTCAATATCTGTATCTGTAATAGTCATCAATTCTTCACGAGTTAAATGGTTATCGATACTTAATCGTATTGCTTGGTTATTAACTGCACGTTCATATATATTTCTTACATATCGGCCATTTCCAAAATGAGCTTCTGTTCCTGCGCCTTGTAATATCTGATGCAGCTTATTTTTTGCAGCTTCATCCAGTACATAGCCTCGGCCATTGAAAAACTGTTTAGATATCTGCATTAACTGCTCCGTGTTATAATCTTTAAACTCAATAATGTTAGGGAATCTTGATTTCAAACCGGGATTAATGGATAGAAAATGATCCATCTCTTCACTGTAACCAGCTATGATTACAACGATTTTATCTCGATGATCGTCCATAAGCTTAAGTAGTGTATCAATTGCTTCTTTCCCGAAATCATTGTTTCCTCCTTGTGCTAATGAATAGGCTTCATCGATAAAGAGTACTCCGTCCATAGCAGACATAACAACTTCCTTTGTTTTTATAGCAGTTTGGCCAACATATCCAGCAACAAGGTCAGCTCTATCTGTTTCTATCAATTTATTAGAACTAATTAGGCCGATATTGTACAATACTTGAGCGACCGTTCTAGCGACCATGGTTTTACCAGTTCCAGGATTCCCCTTGAAAACCATGTGCATTGATTGAGTTTCATCTACTATCATTCCAAGTTTTTTACGCTCATTTTGCATCCGGAGTCGCGCACTTAAACTTCGTATATAATCTTTTACTTCTTCTAACCCAATAATTGTGGCTAATTCCATTTCCAGATCAAAACTTTTTAATACTTTTTCATTTGGTTTAATATCTTGAGAAATGATCAAATTCATTTCATCAATTGGTACTTCACTTGTTGCAATCCTAGCAGACTGATTTCTCGTAATTTCATCCAAGTAGTTTCTCACCATTCTACCATTTCCAGAATGAGTGTTAGAAGATTTATGAAGTAAATAAATCTGTTCTTCTAGTACAATTTCAGCTTCTTTATCCACTTTAAAGCCTTTCGCTGAAATTAGTTTTAAGGCGATTTGGAATAATTCTTGCACAGAATAATCTGGGAAATTTATATTTAAAGGAAACCTAGATTCTAAACCTGAATTTGCTTTCAAAAAGTCTTTCATTTCCTTATCGTATCCTGCAAGGATGACAACAATTTCTCCCCTATAATCCTCGATTAATTTTACGAGTGTATTGATTGCTTCAGCACCAAAACTATTTCCATCAGTCGCTAAAGAGTAGGCTTCGTCAATGAATAATACACCACCGAGAGCGGACTTAAAAACTTCTTCCGTCTTTTTGGCGGTATGTCCAACATACTCAGCTACTAGTCCACCGCGATCAGTTTCAATTAAATGACCCGATTTAAGTAAGCCCATTTCTTTAAACATAGTCGCCACAATTCGTGCGATAGTTGTTTTTCCAGTTCCAGGATTTCCGCTAAAAATCATATTGAGCGATTGAGTGGTATCAACCTGTAAACCTGCTTTTTTCCGTTTTTCATCAGCGATCAATAATTTATGTTGCATTTTTACAAACTCTTTTACACTATCAAGTCCTATAATTGGGGCCAAGCTAGTTTCTAAGTCGAATTTATCTGTCTCTTCAAATTTAAAATCCTCATATGTTAGGACATCAAGCTCTGCAGAAAAATCTTCTGTAAGCCTCTTAGATTGATTGAGGATTACACTTTCAATAACATTTCTGACAAGTCTTCCATTTCCACTGTCATTCCGACCTTTAATCTGTCTTTTTTCAAATAATTTGATGAGTGCATCTCGACAATCATTTAAAATACGATAACCTTTCGTTTTAGCAGTAATTAAAGCAATTTCCCACATTTCTTCGGCAGTATAATCCTCAAAATGAATAAGATTAGGGAAGCGAGACTTCAAGCCCGAATTAACTTTCAAGAACTCCGACATTTCATCACTATAACCTGCTAAGATCACTACAAGTTCATCTCGATGGTCTTCCATACCTTTTACAAGCGTGTCAATTGCCTCAAGGCCGAATGTGTCATGCTTATCTCGACATAAAGCATATGCTTCATCTATGAAAAGTACCCCACCCAATGCAGATTTGATTACATCATTCGTTATTTTTGCAGTATGACCAACATATTGTCCAACGAGATCTGCCCTAGTTACTTCCCGTAACTGCCCTGTTGAAAGTACACCTAGAGCCTTCAAATACTTTGCTACAATTCTCGCAATTGTGGTCTTCCCAGTGCCTGGATTTCCTGTGAAAATCATGTGCATGGAAACATTAGAAGTTTTAAATCCTGCATGTTCTCTTCTTTTTTGTATCTTTAGATTTTCTTCGAGTTGTAATACATAATTTTTAACTAAATCAAGTCCAATAACATTAGCAAGTTCTTTCTGTATATCTTCAAGTACTAACTCATTATTTTTTGGTAATATGTTGGCAAGATAAATTATATTCCCATTAATATTAGCAGAGAATTTTTGGTCCGTTTGTGATAATAAAATTGGCTCGTCTAAATTCATCATATTTCGAAGCTTATACTCCGCTAATGGCTTAAATATTTGTTCATTTACGTATTCTTTTATACCAATAACTCCGGAAGCGTTTTTAAATTCAGATGAAATTCCATTCAATACATTTTCATCCCATTCAAGAGAAATGGAAAGTAGACTTCTACATTCCGATTTCAAACTGTTTAGAGTAAGTTGAACCAATTGCATTTTTTCTGCTTCGTCAAATTCGGAGGTATGTAAAATATCGCCAATTGATTCTGTAAATTTAGAACCGAACGTATTAAAAACGTCTTGCTCAGATTTCTCGCTAGTAAAAATAAAAAACTTTCCGTTTGCACTTAATTCACTAATAGAATTTTGAGTTAGCATACCTGTTGATTCCACAAGGTTATCATCGTAAAGAATATATCTTGAGCTGAGAGTGTATTTGCCTGTCATAGTCAATTTGGAGATGACATCAATCACGCTCGAGTGAGTTTTCTCGAAATTTTCAAATAACAAAACATCAGATTCGCCGTACAAGCATTTATATAAATCTGATAAGAATAAACTAAATTCAGATATTGTCGCATAAGAAGAGAGGTCCATCTTAAAAACTGTAGAACTATTTGTAAGATTGTTCTTCCTGAGCAGTTTTGCCATTAAATTAATACTACTTTTTCTTCCTGTTCCTTTATTTCCAAGAACGAAAATAACATTTTTAGGCTTAGTATCGTCATAGCCAGTTACAAAAGGTCTTTTAAAAGCAATGGAGAGTTGTTTTAAATAACTTCTTTGTCCGATAATTTCTCGCTCTAAAATAGAATTCATCATATCGAAAGTGTCAGAAGGATTTAGACTATCACCATTCCTTTTATTCTTGTGCGAGTAGGCTGCGGTGTTATTTTGTTCAATAGTCTGTTTCTTCCTGTTCTCATTTTTTGTAAGATCAATGTGATTAGATGGGGGGGTAGGTGAAAAAGAATCTTCGCGTAATTGCGTTACTTGATTAGCATGCATTTGAGATTGTTTTAGTGAGCTTCGTTTTTTAGCGATAAAACCCTTCTCTTTAAAGATTTGGACTATTTGTAATTCCGGAAATAGGAATTTGATTATTCTTTTTATGATAATTTCCATACGATGCCACCTTTCTTAATTCTTAAGTATTCTTTTGACTGATTTAAACATATCTCAAGGGTATATTAATCTGTTCTTCCATTTCTGGAATGAATAATATGCCGAAGAACTCTCGTATCTATACTAACGTAAATCCCTGCTGATTTACTATCATTTATTAGCTATTTTGAATTTCTTACTCATTTTAAATGTATTTTTTTCACCTTAATAATAATTAGACTTCTTACTTTGATTAGCGCTCAAATATAAAGTATCTTTGTAGAATATTCTAACATAAAACTAGAAAAGATTGGATGATACATGAGAGTCAAGATATAATAACAGTAGCTAATAGAGAAGAAAAAAATATAGGAATAGAATTGAAAATAGTATGTAGGCATGATTATTAATTGGATTTATAATTTTCTGTTTTTGTGCCTGTGATTGGAGATCATTATTATGTTTATGGAGCAGACGAGATATTCTAGGCTTGCAAATATAACGAAAATTATAAATACAAAGTTGGAACTGCGTGAAGTATTGCAACGTGTAACAATAGCTATTTCTGAGGAGATTGTTCAATGTAGTTCTGTTGGAATTTTTTTGCCTCAGAAAGATGGAACATTCACGGGGGTTGCCGGAAAACCAGAGAGTATGAATGGAATAAGGCTTGATTCGCAGGTAATTGACCCAAAGAAAGACTTACTCGCTAGAGAAGTGATTGAGACTCAGAAAACTATTTACATCCCTGATACATCAAAAGATAATCGACCGGATCCGGGGCCAGTCAAAGCCTTTAAGATTAAATCCTTACTAGCTCTGCCTATCTCGTTCGAACAAGAGTTATTTGGTTTAGTTTTCTTATTTGATTATGGAACTCCTATGAACTTAACAGATTCAGAAATTCAAAGTGTAGAAGCTTATGTAAATATGGCTGCAGTCGCAATACGAAATGCGAATAATTTAGCGCAAAAGGAAAACCTAATAGAAGAAAAGCAATTATTACTTAGTGTTACACGAGACTTATCGAAGTGTTCCTCGATACAGGAAAGCCTCGATAAGTGTTTCTTCTATTTAGGAAAGATTTTAGATAGCGATTATATTGCTGCCCATTTACTAGATCCGTTTGAGAAAACAACCATTAGATTAACAAAGTTAAGTAAAGACTGCGATTGGACAGAAGCAGATTGGATGGAAATCTTAAATAACATAAGTATTGATGAAAGCTATGAAGAAATGATCCAAATGGTCATTAAAACGAAAAATATAAATCACCGTCCTAATATAGATATGAACGATCTACTTATAATTCCATTGGTATCCATGGGAGAAGTGTTAGGGGTAATAGTAGTAGTCAAATTAGAGGGGAAAGCTAACAATTACGATGAATCTCAAATTCAACTCGCACAATCAATCGTTGATGCCACAGCCCCTACGTTTTCCAATTTGTTATACATGGACCAACTCGAAAGCATGGTGGTAGGGCGAACAAGGGAACTTGCTGCTGCGAATGAAAAAGTGACTAGTGTTATAGAAGGCATAACGGATGGATTCTTTGCTTTGAATAAAGAATGGGAATTTACTTACATAAATAAATATCAATATTTACCGCATGGAAAAACAGTAAAAGACGTATTAGGTAAGAATGTATGGGGAATATTTCCAAAAAATGTGGGCACGGTCTTTTATAAAGAGCTTCATCGTGCGATGTCAGAGCGAATTACAGTACATTTCGAAATGCTTTCACCTTATGACGGTTATTGGCACGAAGTAGTCGCATACCCTTAT
This sequence comes from Psychrobacillus sp. NPDC058041, assembly GCF_042885655.1. Taxonomy (NCBI): domain Bacteria; kingdom Bacillati; phylum Bacillota; class Bacilli; order Caryophanales; family Bacillaceae; genus Psychrobacillus; species Psychrobacillus sp. NPDC058041. The sequence goes on along the minus strand of NZ_JBHVRO010000005.1, from coordinate 141,330 downwards.
GACGAGGGTATCTGTTGTTTGTTTAAAAATATAAATGAGAAAAAGAAATACGAGAAGGAATTAAGAAGGTTATCCAACTTAGATTTAATCGGTCAAATGGCAGCTGGTATTAGCCATGAGATTAGAAATCCAATGACAACGGTAAAAGGATTCTTGCAATTACTAAGAAAAGAAGTCAAATTTGAGAAGCATACGAACTACTTTAATCTAATGATAGAAGAACTGGACCGTGCCAATTCCATCATTACTGAATTTCTCTCCATGGGCAATACAAGGACATCTGATTTACAGATGTTAGATCTAAACTTAATTATCCATGATATTAAACCAATTATTGAGATTGATACATTCAATCAAAACAAACTTATCCAATTTAATACTAAAGACATTCCCGAATTACTATTAAATCGTAATGAGATAAGGCAGCTAATAATAAACCTATACCGTAATGGCTTAGAAGCAATGGGCATAGGAAAAAGACTAACGATAAGCACATATAAGGAAGCTGAAAATTATGTAGTTCTTGCAGTGAAAGATCAAGGAGAAGGAATTAGTCCCGAAGTATTAGAAAAATTGGGCACTCCATTCTACACAACTAAAGATAATGGCACTGGTTTAGGGTTAGGTATATGCTATGCAATTGCTGCCCGTCATAATGCAAAAATTGATATTCAAACAAGTCCCGAAGGCACTACTTTTTTGGTTAAGTTTAAAATTTGAGAGGTTGATATTTATGTCATTAGCAAATGATTTTAATATGTATAAGGATGAAATTGAATTGATACGAGCCCAAAACCTTGTGGAATGTGATTTGTACTCAATAATTGCCTGTATCATCAGAGAAAGAAAACAGGGTAATGAGATTTCTTTAAGAGATGTTTCTGCGCGGCGAAAAACTGATTTTTCTAAACTATTTAGAGGAGATTCGGGGTTTCCAGACTTCGTGATTCGGACAAGAGATAAAAGCAATGATGCAGATATTCTTGGGGCAGTTGAGGTAAAATATGTGGATGAGGATTTGGAAAAGCATTTAGAACAGTTAGAAGGTCATCTTGGTTTCTACAAAAGAGTTATCTACACTAATGGGCTCAAATGGCGGTACTATTTTAAAGAGAACAATTTTCTGTGGGAGACTGAGCTTGGAGAAATCTATAATGGAAAAATCATTTGGAATAAAGATGATAAATGGACAGAATTATTGGGAAAATTAGATGGTGTTAAATGGAATGAGAAAGAGTAGCTTTGTGAATTCCAATTTATAAATTACTAAAATAGATGTTTTAAAAAATAAATCACTTTAACGAAAGATCGGAAAAAATTTCTAATAACAAAGATAAGGAAATCTCTGTTGATGAAAGAGAATCTTTTTCAAAAGCAGGCGAATTTATAGTTTATATTATTAATGTTTGTAAAGTGCTACTTTTAATTTAGAAAAAATTTGTGGAGGTATAAATGGGATTGTTTGATATTTTGAAAAAAACGGAAAATAATAAATATCATTTAAGATTGCAACTTAATGCACGGTTACTACCTATTGACCGTGGCGAGTTTTTCGAGGACCCTATTAACGAAGCTTTAGAGACTAGTAAATGCGGAATCACAGACGGCGGCGGAACGATGCAACATCCAACAGGCGAAATAGAGTTTTGCGATATAGAAATCCTTCTTAAAGATAACAAAGTGGAAAACTTTGATAAACTACTACAAATAATTGATAGAATTGGCGTACCAAAGGGTTCTTTTCTGCTAGCTGATGGGTTCGAACAATCTGTTGGAACACTTGAAGGTCTAGCACTTTATTTAAATGGTACAGAATTGTCAGAAGAAGTGTATCACAACTGTGATATAAATTATGTGATTGAAAAAATTGATGAACTACTCAAGGGTTCTGGACGATTTTATAGCCATTGGGAAGGTCCAGAAAATACAGCTTTATATTATTATGGTATTTCATTTGGTGAAATGAAGCAAAGAATGACTTCTTTTTTATCTGAATATCCCCTTTGCCAAAAGTGTAGAGTAGAACAAATTGCATAGTACATAAATCATCTTTAAGTACACATATTCCAAGCATTATTGTAGGATAAAACATCATTTAGAAGTGTTACGAAAAGCCGTACCATACCTGTGGTTTTTCCTATTAAATTGGGCAATATTATTGAATATAAATATGTTATTCCTCTGTAAATAGATTTTTTGCATAATCTATTTTGAGTTAAGGCTTATCCCTTTCTAAAGAGAAGAAAGGGATAAGCCTTATTTTTCCGTAATAATTTTTTTCTCTTTAACTACTTTTAATTTGTATTTTTTAAATCGTCTTGCAATGTATGCTTGGGTTACTCCAAGTCTTGCTGCTGTTTTTCTTGTGCTCTGCAGTTCGTTATATGTTTGTTCAATAATTTTCTTTTCAATGGTTTCAAGGTATTCAGGTAAAGAATTGAATCCAGCCAAGACGTCCATAGTATTCTTGTTCTGATTCTCAAACAGGAAGTTATCAGGTAGATCCTGTATACAAATTTCATCATTATCAGATGTAATGATCAGTCGTTCTAGGAGATTTTCCAATTCCCTTATGTTTCCTGGCCAATCATAGTTATATAGAAAGCGGGTTAATTTGTCTGAGAGAATATGAACTTTTTGATATTTGGTATTATATTTTTTTAGATAATAGTCAAGTAGTGGAACAATATCTTCTTGGCGTTCACGGAGCGGCGGTATGCTCAGTGGTAAAATGTTGAGTCGATAGTATAGGTCGGCCCGAAACTGCCCGTTTTCCGTCATTTCTAATAGATTAGCGTTAGTTGCTGCAATAATTCGTACATCAGATCTGTGAACCTGAGAATCGCCAACTGGAATATATTCTTTATTTTGAAGAAATTGAAGTAATTTAGACTGAAGGTGTAACGGAAATTCCCCGATTTCATCAAGGAATAACACTCCGTTTTCCGCTGCAGTTATTAGCCCTATTTTTCCACTATTACTAGCCCCCGTAAATGCCCCCTTTTTATAGCCAAAAAGTTCAGACTCAATGAGAGATTCGGGTATAGCACTACAATTCAAGTGGATAAAAGGTTTATCGTTTCGGTCACTTAATTGGTGGATCTTTTGGGCAAAGGCACTTTTCCCGACCCCGGTTTCGCCTAAAATAAGAATGGTAGTATCAATATTTGATACTTTTTCAACCCATTCGAGAGCAGACAAGTAGGATTTGCTACTGCCAACAAATGCTTTTTCTTGTTCTTTATTATTTTTCTCCCATAATATTTGTCGAATTTGATACTTATACTTCTGCAAAAGTGCTTCCGCTTTTTCTAGTTCCATATTTGTATTCAAGGTTTCGCTAAGGATACGGGCATGCGTGACTATATATTCAATCTCCCCTTTTCCATTTGGAATGTAATCACTGGAGACCAATAGTTTTCTGTTATCATGTGTGACTTGGACTGTGTTAATAAACTGTTTGTTTTCGGTCACGAGGCGGGCAAGGGAAGGGAAAAATATCCCCCTTTTTTCCATCTCATAGACATTATCATTTATGAGTCCCTGATAATCAGCTATCCCATGGAATACACTTCTTGCAGCCTCATTTACCCAGATTACATTTCCTTCCCGATCTAATACCCAAATAACGTCCCTAATGGTGTTCATAATATCGAGAAATAATTTATTTTTTGGATCCTGAAAAATGGATTTTTTATCCAATATAATCACCGATTCCTATGTTTTTGATAATTCTATCATAATATTTTGAATAGGTTAATAATATTGAGTCAAAATCGATACACTGATTCGAAGTTAATTCACTATTGATAAGACTAAAAAACATTAAATTTAGCATAAAAAAATTGAAATAGATTTATTGACTCTAATCAAACCAAATGATCCGTTTAATCAATAAGAACGTTAAAGAATCCAGGTATCATTAACTTTACACTTTAACAATCTATACACAAAGAGTTAGAGAGGTTCACTGTACTTTTTTCGACATGGGGTGAATCTAAATAGAATCAGTAAGTTGGAATTGAATAGTAAATTCAATCTAAAGTGTTTTGAAAGTGCTGATTTATCAGTATTCTAAAGTTGGCACGTTTCTTGCATATTTATAAAGTGCACTCAAACAAATAGAAAGTAAGGGGGAGAATATCATACAACATTTACTTAGTAAAACCGTAAAAGACATTAAGATTTCTGCTATCCGTGAAATCGGAAACAAAGTGGCAAATGATTCGTCCATTATCAACTTTACAATTGGACAACCAGATTTTGTAACACCAGATTCCATTTTAGAAGCAGGGAAACGTGCAATTGAAGCACGTAAAACTGGTTATACACATAACTCAGGTGTGCTTGAACTTAGACAAGCTGCTGCTGACTTTGTAAAAAGACGTTACCAACTAAATTATCGCCAAGAAGATGAAATTTTAATTACAATGGGCGCAAGTGAAGCTCTGGACATTGCCTTCCGTACGATTTTAGAGCCAGGTGATGAAGTCATTTTACCAGCGCCTATTTATCCAGGTTATGAACCACTTATTCGTATGTGCTACGCAACACCTGTGTTTGTGGATACCCGAAAAAATAATTGTAAAATCTCTGCAAAATTAATTGAAGAAAACTTAACAGAAAAAACAAAATGTGTCGTTTTACCATATCCGTCAAACCCTACAGGTACTATTTTAACTGCTCAAGAATTAGAGGAAATTGCAAACCTATTAAGAGGTAAAGATATTATTATTATTTCAGATGAGATATACAGTGAACTAACCTATGGATTGAAACATATTTCAATCGCTTCTTTCCCAGAAATGAAAGAGCAATGCATAGTTATCAATGGTTTATCAAAGTCCCATGCCATGACAGGGTGGAGAATTGGCTATACTTTAGCACCGGCTTTCATCACAGAGGAAATGTTTAAAGTACACGCGTATAACTGTGTATGTGCGTGCTCAGTCAGTCAATACGCAGCCATTGAGGCATTAAATCATGATTTGCCAGAAGTAGAAGAAATGCGTCAGCAATATGAACTTCGCCGCAACTATGTTTATAAAAAAATTACCGATATGGGATTAGAAGCCATCAAACCAGATGGGGCATTCTACCTGTTTGTTTGTATTGAAAAAACTGGATTAAGCTCAAACGAATTCGTAAATAAACTAGTTGATGAAGCGAAAGTGGCTGTTATTCCGGGTTATGGGTTCTCTGAATATGGAGAAGGGTACATCCGTATTTCGTATGCATGTTCAATGGAGAATCTGGAAAAGGGCATGAAGCGTATGCAACAGTTTGTACAGCCTTTATTAGAAAAAGTAATAGCGGAGGTTGATTAATTTGAAACCATTGTATTTTCTAGCATTTATTCCAGTTGTGGGCTTCCTTATTGGAGTACCATTAATGAATCGAATTGAACCCTATGTGTTAGGGCTTGCTTTTTCAATGTTTTGGATTGTTTTGTGGGTCCTTTTAAGTTCTTTGACTATATGGGTGATGTATAGGTTTGATCAACATGATGAAGAGGAGGGTGTAGAATGAATATTTCTTTAACGATTATGATTGCCGTAGTTATCGTTTGTATGTATTGGGCGATAAAAGCGGGTAAAGGGAAAAATGGGAATATGGAGGAATGGGCACTAGGTGGACGAGGCATGGGTGCTATCGTTACGTTCTTCTTATTAGCAGGGGAATTTTTTACCGCCTTCACTTTAACTGGGTTAGTAGGGTTAGCCTATAATAGTGGGATTGCTACTCTTTATATCATGTCATATATCTCGATTGCTTGTATAATTGGTTATTTTTTATTACCAAAAATTAGACGTTATAGTAAGGAGCATAATCTAATTTCACAAGGTGACTTTTTTGAAAAAAAATATAAAAGTCCATTTTTAGGTAAACTTATTACAATAGTAGGTTCTATTGCCATTATTCCAACAATAGTAATGGCATTAAAAGGAATGGGGCTAATTGTATCTGTCGCTTCATACGGAGCCATATCTTCTACAACAGCAATTTGGTTTGGAAGTTTTGTTGTCGTAATTTATACATTAATTTCGGGACTTCATGGTTCTTCTCGTGTAGCCTTGATAAAGGATATTCTTATGTTTGGTGTGCTTCTATTTTTAGGTCTTTACTTCCCATTCCATTATCACGATGGCGTTGGATCTATGATTAAAGAGGTTGTTCAGGTTAAGCCACAAATATTAATATTTCCAAAAACTGGTCTAAGTCTTGTGTGGTATGTCTCTACAGTCATATTAATGTGTTTAGGTTTATATCTTTGGCCAAATTCATTTTTATCAACTTATGCAGCGAAAAATGACAAAGCCCTTCGTAAAAATACTATTTTAATGCCGTTATATTCATTGATGCAGCTATTTGCATGTCTTGTCGGCTTGGCGGCAATATTAACAATTCCGACTCTATCTGGAGCGGAAAGTGATTTGGCATTAATTCAGTTAGTATTTGACACATTTGATCCGTGGTTTGTAGGAATTATTGGAGCTGCGGGATTACTGGCTTCTTTAGTTCCATGTTCAGTCATGCTCATTACTATTGGTTCAATGATAACTTCTAATATTTATATGCCGTTGAAGTCGGATACTTCAGTTCGTAAGCAAATGAATATTGCACGTCTTTTCGCAATCGTTGCCGCTATTATTAGCTTGTACTCAGCATTAAATTCACACGGTGCAATCGTGTTTCTGCAATTAATTAGCTATAACTTTATTATGCAACTATTCCCAGCTCTAATATTTAGTTTACAGAAGAAAAACCAAGTTACGAAACAAGGGGTAATAAGTGGTATTGTCGTGGGTGTATCATTAGCATTATACTCCGCAGCAACAGGTACAACTGTGGCTACATTATTCCCGAACTTACCTTCATTTATATTAGACATTAACAATGGATTATATATGTTAATCATAAATGCAATTGTAACCGTAGTTGTAAGTCTAATAACTCAAAAATCAATAGCGGAAAGTAAGAGTTTAGAACGAGGGATTGTATAACGAAGAAGTTTGAACAAAACAAAATCTATGGGTTTTTTTGAAAGCTAATACAATTCTCGATTAAGAGGGAGCGGATAAAAATATCTTTTTCTTCTTCCAACCTGTGAAGAAATAAGAGATGGTGCTATTCAATGTGTAGGGCTCATAAAGGTGTTAGAGAGATTTAGAGAGAAAAGAAAACGGCTCAGTAAAGGACTAAGCCGTTTGCTAAATCCTCATTTAGATACATTACGGTGAATCCATCATAAGTAAATGAGGTTTTTCTAATATTAGATAACTAAAATCAATTTCTATTGGACCAATAGTGTACAAGGAAATATGGTAGTTACATAAGCTTATTTAATGATGAGTTCATAGTAAAAATAGACTTTAGAAGTGGAGCGTAGCTTCACTTGGAGGGGAGTACCCTAAGTGATTAGGGTACTCTCCTTGTTTACTTTGATTCAAATGTGGATCTTAGCATAGAAAGAGCTATTTAATAGCTAGTCCGCTAAAAGAAATGGGTCCAACAACGTTTGCTTGAGTGTTGGGTGTAATATTCTCAGCGGTTAGCTGATAGAAATTAGCTCCAGATGTTAAATTGGAGTCAATTGCTTGGAATGTAAAGACGTAGTTTATTTCTGAACCAGCTGATTCTACTCCATCTTGAGTATTAAAGATTTCTTTCCCGTTTCGAAAGATTCTAAAAACAACTTGGGAAATATTTGTTATTCCTGTAACGCCAATGCTTGAAACTAGCTCAACGCGATTATTTCTTGAAGCAGTGGAAGGGATGTTAATTTGAATAGAGGCTAAAAGAACTTTAAATGGAGCTTGTGGAATTGTAAATGCATTATCTGGGTTAAATGTGCTTAGAGGTTCAGTTGCTTGGTAATCTAGAATTTGTACCATTCTATCACCTCCTTTTTATATGATAGTTTTAAGATATGTGTTTTATTAGAGTTTGATTGTGTAGTAAACTCAAATTTACTATTTTCTATACTTTTTTATCAAACTGTTTTGGATCCTCCTAATGCAGCTGGTAAATATCCTTTTATACAACTAAAAACTAGGGTGTCATTTATGACTCCCTAGTTTTTTCTTTTTTCTACACCGTAAAGGGGCAACCAATTAGCCGAAAAACAGACTCATTGGAAATCTCCTAGATTTGGGTATATAGAGAATGGCAAAAATCTTATTGAAAAATATCATTTTGAATAAAAGAGTCTCACCGAACCTATCATTATATATAATGATAGGTATAACAAATACTATGGAATGTTACTTTGAATACATTTAGACGTAACAATTTAATAAGGTTGTCGTTTGTGATGTTATTTATTCTAAATATATGCTTAATGTGGACGGCAACATTAATTTCAGAAATTATTGTTTCGATACATAGACTTGATGAGAGTAAAGGATATATTCTAACTCATTCTGAGGAAGTAAAGATATTTATTACTCATACTGTCACAATGTTCTTTATACAGTGCGTTATTCTATTTTGTATTCTTATATTTCTGAGAAGAAAGTAATATAAAGAGTTTGTAATAAATTGTAATTCTCCAATTCACAATAAATGGATGTTAAGGAAACGAGTCTTTTAATTTAAAAAGGAAACCTTATGTTTGCCGTTACTTATGATAAGGTGAGCCGTACCATAAGTAAATGAGGTTTTAGGTACATGGGAATACGATCATTTTATTCATAATAATTATCTAGGTAAAATAGAAAAGGCTGAACTATATACAGTTTATATTTGTATATTTCAGCCTGTAATCAAATTTTTATTCAATTGCCTTTTTCATTGAAGAACGATCTAAAAAAAACAAAAGCGTCAATTTGACTAAACTTGACTAAATGAGGTTCCACATTGTCGGTTCCAACGTTCATGAGAGTTTTATTGAATAAGATGTCTAGATTTCCCTTTCCTTTTGTACCTAAAATAATAATACAAATAACACAATCCAATAAAACCAAATCCTAGAATTAGAGACACACGTTGCGTAGGATCAATTGCCGTGAAAACGAATAAAAATATACAAATCGTGATACATAGAATTGGGACGAGTGGAAACAGACGCACCCTATATTTTAAATCTTCCACTTTCCCGCCATCTTTTATATACTGTTTTCGGAATCGATATTGCGATAAAGCAATAATCAGCCAGGTAATCGTCCCTCCAATTCCACTGACAGACAGCAATACTACAAATAGCGTAGACTCTGCTATAAAACTAGTAAGCAATGATAACAGTGCAAATCCCAATGTGACGAGTAAAGCATTGATTGGAACGCCACGCTTGTTTAATTTGCCGAATAAAGGATGTGCCATCCCATCCTTGGATAATGAATAAAGAATTCGAGTACAAGCAAATAGTCCTGTGTTTCCAACCGAAAGAATGGCTGTTAAGATCACAAAATTCATAATATCTGCAGCGTATGGAATACCGATAATATCAAGAACAGTGACAAACGGGCTTTCAAGAACACCAGCTTGTTTCCATGGAACGAGCGCTGACAAAACAAAAATTGCCAGTATATAAAACACCACTACACGCACAACAATCGTGCGAATGGCCTTCGGTATATTTTTCTCTGGTTTTTCCGTCTCTCCAGCTGCTACCCCCATAATCTCAGAGCCTTGAAATGCATAAATTACAGTCATCATAACAATAAACACACCCGTTAATCCTGTAGGAAATAAACCATCCCCAGCGATATTCGACAAATACGGGGTTGCTGTTTCATTCATTGTGATTAACCCGAACATCGCACAAAAACCGATTCCAATGAACAGAATAACTGCTAAGACTTTTATTCCTGCAAACCAGTATTCTGTTTCGGCAAATATTTTCGTGCTTAACGCATTGATTGAGAAAAGGAGAACAATAAATAGTGCACACCAAATCCATATGGGTACATCCGGAAACCATCTCCCCATTATTAATCCGGCAGCGACAAACTCAAGCCCTACATACAGCGCCCAACTTAACCAATAGACCCAGCCAATAACGAACCCAGTGGCAGGTCCGATAAACTTCGTCGCATGTGCCTGAAAAGAACCCGAAACTGGCATAATAACGGAAAGTTCACCTAGACAGACCATGGCTAAATACATAAGAATACCACCTACGAGGTATGCCAAAATTGTACCAATTGGGCCTGCCTCCCCTATCGCATACCCTGAACCGATAAATAAACCAGTTCCGATGACTCCCCCAAGAGAAATCATAAATAAGTGTCTACTTTTCATCTCACGCTTAAGTTTTGTTGGACTTTCTTGTACCGTTCCCATCTCAATTCACCATCCTTCTCATAGACCTCAAATTATTATTACTAGATTTCAACCTTATCCAAGGGCAAGTGATGCTCTACTCTTTTTTGCATGAGTAAATGAAAATGGTGAACACAGTTTTCAGTTAAAGAAAACCTTCCTTGTTTGTATACACCCGTTTCAATTCCTTTTTGAACAATTTCACAAATTTCTTTATCTTCTCTTCGTACATCTTCATCAACCGCCATTAGCTCTTTTTCTTCATTCGAAATCGTTTCGTTCATAAAAAATGTTGTATAGACGTACTTGGTCGTTTTATAATCTATCGGAAATGATTGGTGAATGGATACATTGGGAGATCCAGGGTCAAACGAAAACCACATATTTGGATAGAGCCAGTAGTACCTTCCACCTTGTCCTAATTCGAAATTTGCAGTTTGTCCTTTTAGCGGAGTGACTTGATATACGTAATGGTCGTAAAGAAACGATTCATATTGCTTCATATCTACCTTAGAAACAAGTGATTTATGGACTCCGGGACAGTGATCACACTCCAAATAGTTATCAATTCCTACTTTCCAGTTCGAATGACAAATCGTTTCCTTCACCCGAGTTTTAATAAATTGATTCATCTTATTTTTTTTCACATGGTCAAATAGTCCACCGAACAATGATGACATTGGTTCCGCATCTGGATCGAGATTCACAAAAATAAACGACTCAAAAATTTCTAATCGTACGCCATGTAAGCAAAAAGCCTGCTCGTCAAAGTTCTCCACACCCTTCATATTTGGAGCCCGATTCAGCGAGCCATCCAACCGATAAGACCATGCATGATACGGGCAAACAATGACTTTTTTATTCCCTTCCCCTTCAACTAACTTTGCCGCCCTGTGACTGCATACATTGTAAAATGCACGAATTTCCCCATCATTTCCTAAAGTCACAAAAATCGGTTTTCCTACGATTTCAGTTGTAATATAATCGCCCGTTTTTTTGAACTCGCTAACATGTCCCACGTACTGCCAGGTTTTAGCAAATATTTGATTTTGCTCAACTTCTAACACTCTCGGGTCTGTGTACAGCCATGATGGTAATGTGTGTGCTTCGCTAAGTTTTTCACTAACTCTAACTTCATTTTTCACCGATAAATCCTCCCCCTCAAAATGAAACCCCAAACAAAATCCCGGGACAAGCTTCTACGCTGTCATTCATTGTATGAAACAACAGCACAAATCATGAACAAAAAGAGTAAGTAAGCTTACACGTGTGTGAGCAAACTAGACTCAGAATAGGCGAACGGTAGTAGGCGAGTTTCTCCCTGATTGTTTGTCGGCCTAGCACTCACGCTTTCAAAAAAAAGCAGGAATTCGGGTGATGGTACCCAAATTTCTGCTTTATATTTAATTATCATATAAAGAAATGAAACTTATATTTTTTCGATTCTATTTATTTATTTATGTATGTTATAACTTCATTTATGTAACTATCTATAGTTTTTCCAGAATCTATTCGAAGAAATTCAAGGTCGAAAGGTCTGTTACTACTTTCCACCCATTCAGCAAATGCCGCCTCTGAGGCGATTTGCTGAAATTGACTAATCATTATTGATTTTCATTTATCTCAAGGTCATAGCGTTATACTGGATAGTCCTTGTTTTTATAAGGAGATGGTTGAGAAGGGTGTAATACTCTCCAAGAAGCATAATGCGAAACACAAATATTTTGAATGTTATCTTAATGATCCTAAGGAATATCTTGAAACCCTATCTCTTCGAGAACCATTTTGATTAATCAATTGTATTCATTATGGATTCTTTTTTTATAAATCGAAGAATACTAGGATGGGAAGTTGGGAGGACGTTTAGCTGGAATTTGGAAAGTGTCAGAAGATAGGAGGACAATTGATTTTACACGTCGAAAAAATGTTACATTCTCAGACGGTTCTGCTTTTAATGCAGATTCTGTAAAAATGAACTTTGACGCTATTATGAAGCACCAAGATGCTAGGGTTGAATGATGATATTGATACATACAGAGTCAATTACTTCTTGAAGCAGAGGTAGAGATGTTTATTTGAAAAGAGGCTAAAATAACCTTAAATAGAGCTTGTGGAATTGTAAAAGCATTACCGAGATTAAAAGTGTTTAGTGGTACTGTTGTTTGGTAAGCAAGAATTTGTATCATTCTATCACCTCCCTTTTATATGATAAAAAAAGATATGTGTCTTTTTAGAGTTTGATGTGTAGTAAACTATGATTTACTAAATTCAATCTTTTTTTGTGAATGCCCTAAAATTAATAATCTCACTTAGAGTTATTACGGTGAACCCTATCATAAGTAAGTGAGGTTTTTAAAATAAACCGTTCAGCTTAAAAGCTGAACGGCTTATTTTTACTTAGGATTTTATCTATTAAGATTATTTAAAAAAACCTTCAAATAAAATTTCTTCTAATGGGCGACGACCTGATGGTGTTTCTCGTTGTTGTAATTCGGGAGAAAGCATTTCTTTTTCACCTTTGTAACCGATCGCGATTGCTAATTGTACATCGAAGTTATCAGGAATATTTAATGCTTCCTTCGCCACAGCTTTGTAAATACCGCTCATTGGGTGGGTGATCAAGCCTTCTTTAGCTGCTTGTAATGAGAGGAATCCCCAAGCTGCGCCAGCATCAAATTCATTTGATCCTTTAGTATTATCAGAAACTAGTACTGCTAATACAGGTGCATTTTTAGCCCATACTAAATTTCCTTCCATTAAGATTGGATGGAATTTTTCAAGGTCAGCTTCTGTTTTAGCAACGATGAAGCGCCAAGGTTGGTTATTACCTGAGGAAGGAGCCCAACGAGCTGCTTCAAAAAGTCGATTTAATACGTCGTCAGCTACTGGTTTGTCAGAATAAGCCCGTGGAGACCAACGATTTAAAAATATGTCTGCAATTTCGTGTTCAGCTGTACGGAAATCTTTTGCTTGGAATGTCATAATAAAATCCTCCTAGTTGTATCAAATTACCTTGTTTATATTAAATTATTTAAACAAGTTTGCAAGTAACTCGACTTACGAAAAGTAAGCAGTCGATTTAGTTTGTAAGGTAGGTCAGGGAATTTACTCAAATTGAAAATAATTAACTTCCGTATAATCGAAACTAAATACTTTTCTTGTCAGCATTTATACTAATGCCAGCTATTATCTTTTACAAAAAACAATTAATATAATTAGATAAAAGTTATTTGTGTCAAAAGATACTTTGTGTTTAAAAACATATTGGTGAAAAGGGATAAGAGGAGCTAAAGATGTCAAAAGAATTATTAAATGAGTTTTGGGTTGTTGAAATGGAACAGGCTAGTAAATTTGCTAAAGAACTTCAAGTAAAAGATGAAGATATAAAGTTTTTAGATTTGAGAGTAAAATCATGGTTGAACCTAGCCTTAAAAAAGAATATAGAAAATGAACTCGACAGAAACTTTGGAACTTTGTACACCTTGTTAGATAACGTAGTAGTAAATCTAGAGAAAAACTCACAAAAATATCTATTAAATCGTTTGATAAAGATAAAGGATATATATCAAAGCTGTAAGTTATCGTCAATATCAGTAATGGATACAAATAGGATGAAAATAAGTAGATACATTGAACAATTATTATCTTTAATAACAAATTATTGTTTTAATGAGTTTATTGCAATATTGGAGTATATGATTGGAACAGAAGTGAGTCCAAATTCAAATTTATTTGAATATATATGGGGAATTGAGAAAAAAAGTAGATTTTTTAATAATGCTGAAAGTACCTTAACCAGTAAAGCATTAATAAGCCTTTTAGCACTAAATAGCCAAAGGGGTTACCATCACAATATTAAAGATTTTAAAAAAATTATAAAGTTTACTAAACAAGACAATAGTGATGTAATTGAATATCTTTCTAAATATAAGGTAAAGAATAAACAAGGATGTTATCTAGCTATTAATAATATTTTAACAGGAATTGAACATGAAGATTCATTTGAATTAAAATCGGAAATTATTATTTGGCTAGATAATGCTAGTGGTAGTTCACCGAAAAAAGCATGGTTAGACAAATTAGCTTCAATAGAGAATAAAATTGAAAAAGTTGATTTATTAAATATTACCAATTGGATAATATCCAATAAACATTTAGAGAGAGAACGAAGCACTGGCTGGCTAGATGATGTTTTCAAAAGGTTTCAAAAATCTGCAAAATGGTATCTAGATGGTATTAGTTAAAGGTTAAAATTAAATCAAAAAACCACCCCAGTTATAAAGGAGTGGTTAGAGTTAATACTTATATATCAATGTAAATTTTTTGCTCAAATAATTCTTTATGTTTAGATACTGTTCGGTGAAACTTACCATAAGTGAACGGCAAACAATTTGTATAAAGAATTTCATTGTTTTTCCTTGAGATAATAATGACAGGTAGGATAATAAAGCCCTTAAGAGCTAGTAAAATTAGCTGCTCTTAAGGGCTTTATTATTTTTTAGAGATTGGCTAGTTTTTGAAGATGGGCTCTTATTTAAAGCCAATATTAAAATCATGCCTATTAAACAAGCAGTACCAAACCATTGAAAAGCCCCGAAAGATTCTCTTAACCAAAAGACAGTTGTTAAAACAGCTGCTAGTGGCTCTAAGCTGCCTAAAAGGCTCGTTTCTTTTGGTGAAAGACTTTGTAAACTTTCTATATAAAACCAGAATGCAATCATTGTACCGAATATGATTACGAATGATAAATATAAATAGGTTTCAGGTTTGAAGCTTGTATAGTTCATTTGCCAAGGCGGATGGATACAACTTAGTGCGAAACCACCAATAATCATAGCCCAGCCGACAATGACAAGAGAATCGTATTGCTTTAGTAAAGGAACTGCATTTAAGGTGTAAAATGCTAATGTTATTCCAGACAAAATACCCCAGACGATTGCAGGGATTGGGACAGATAGCTGAGTGATTGAGCCATTTGTTAATAAGAAAAAGCAGCCAATAATAACAAGAGAGATAGTTAACAAATCTTGCCGTGTTAGCGAAGTTTTTTTTCTTAAAAGTAAATAAAGAATAATCATTGCAGGAGCTAAATATTGCAAGAGTGTTGCAACAGCAGCATTACCATGTTTAATGGATGCCATGTATGTGTATTGAACTGCCAGCATGCCTAAT
This sequence comes from Psychrobacillus sp. NPDC058041, assembly GCF_042885655.1. Taxonomy (NCBI): domain Bacteria; kingdom Bacillati; phylum Bacillota; class Bacilli; order Caryophanales; family Bacillaceae; genus Psychrobacillus; species Psychrobacillus sp. NPDC058041. Next base: position 125,895 of record NZ_JBHVRO010000005.1, on the reverse strand, counting down.
AACCCGAATACAATTAATTGCACAGCTATCTTCCAATTTTTCCAGACATCGAGTATCTGTGAGCGGTCTTTCCAAAAAAATTGAATAGATAGTAGTAATAATCCAGCGATGAGCAATCGTGTCGTAACAAGCCAATTTACATCTATTGCATATTGCTGAAAAAGCTTTTGTGCAACTGTGCCGCCAGTACCCCAAAATAAGGCTGCGGTAATAACGAGAAAAAATCCTCTTCTTCTACTACGTCTATTCATGATTTACTTTCCACCTCTAATATATAAGAATAGTGTTATGATAAGTGGAAAATTGTTTCGATAATACCCATATTGAATGAAAAAATATAAATATATTGAGGTGTCGATTTTTGCAAATTAAAAGTATTATGATCGACGAAAGCTTAAAAGAGCTAACCAAACACCATACAATCGTGCTACCGATTGCATGTTATGAAACAATTATTAACCAAAATATACATGGATATATTCCACTTCATTGGCATGATGAAATTCAATTTGTGTTGATTGTAAAAGGGGAAGCCATCTTTCAAGTTAATGAGGATAGAATAGAGGTTCGAGAAGGTGACGGACTTTTTATAAATAGTGGATGCCTGCATATGGCGGAAGAAAAGAATCAATTGGGTTGTGTCTATATTTGTTTAAATATTTCTCCTCATTTCGTTTTATCACAAGAACTTTATACAACCTACGTAACTCCTTATATTCAAGCAACTAATTTATCTTACTTACATATAGATGAAAGGGAGGTTTGGGGAAAAAACATATTAAATGCCATTTTGAAAATCAAACAGGGGATTGAAGAGAAATCACCATACTATGAAATAGACATCACTATGCAACTTACCTTAATTTGGAAGAACTTAATCGTTAACGGCTTCCAATTAGAATATGTCCAGACGGAAGTGTTAAAGAATCAGCGAATGAAGGAAATGTTAAGTTGGATACATCTGCATTATGCTGAGAAAATCATGTTAAATGATATTGCAAGGGCTGGTCAATTGAGTCGTTCTGAATGTTGTCGTTATTTTAAGCGAATTTTAAATACGACACCATTAAATTACATTCTGGAATATCGAATACAAAAGAGTTTATTCCTACTGCAACAGACAGATACTAATGTTACTGAAGTTGCCTACCAAGTAGGTTTTAATAGTACAAGTTATTTTATTGATAAATTCCGAAAGTCAATGCACATGACCCCATTAGCATACAAAAAATATAAGATGGATAAGAGCCACGACACAATAATCTAGAGCAATTATAAGCAAACATCAGCCCTAAATAAGTTTGGTTTACAAACGGCACTACCTTTGTATTGGAAATTCCACACTGGTAGTAACGAGAAGTTTAATCTTTTGACCAAATAATAAAGAGGGCATCTATCCACTTGAAGATAGGAAAATAAAATTATTCCATTATTCAAAAATAAAAATTGACGGGACACCATTTTGTGTCATATGATAAAGACACTAATTGGTGTCCAATTCAAAAGGTGAGGGTGATCTTGAACGAGAAAAATCAAGAGCGGGATGTTTATGTAGCTATTGCTGACCCAACAAGACGTAAATTACTAAGTTTGTTGGCAAATGCTGAAGAGTTACCTCTTCACGAATTAACTGCTCAATTTCAAATGGGTCGTACTGCTGTTTCTAAACATTTGGCTATCCTTAAAGAAGTTGGCCTAGTTGCTGATCGAAAGGTTGGTAGAGAAACGAGGTATCGCTTAAACGCTGCGCCTTTAAGGGAGATTAAAGATTGGGTAACCTTTTACGAGAAATTTTGGCAGGACAAAGTGGTGCTTTTAAAAAAATTATTATTGGAGGAATAAATAATGGCAGATTTAGCATTAGATTTTCAATTTACAAGTTCAATCGAAACAATTTGGAATTCACTAACAGATTCGGATATGCTAGAAAAATGGATGTGGAAAAATGACTTTAAACCGGTCGTAGGGCATACATTTCAATTCAGAGCTGAGCCAAATGAATGGTGGGATGGAATTGTAAATGGTGAAGTACTCGAAGTAGACGAACCTCATAAATTATCTTACAGATGGGGAACTGGTTCGGAAGTGCATACAGTTACTTGGACATTAACAAAAGCCGAAGACGGAAGCACCCATCTGCATCTTGATCAAACTGGAATCAGTGAACATCCAGGGGCATTCGAAGGAGCTAAATACGGTCAGACAGAAGCGGTTGGAAAACTTAAAAAGTTGTTGGGCGAATAATAACATAACCACCATAACAATTAGAACAATAGAAAAGATAGCCGGTATCGGACGCTTTTCCGGAATACGGAAAAGCGTCCTTTTTGATGGAATAAATAAAAAGTTTTGTCATAATAAAATTAATTCATTTGAAGTTGCATTAATATGGCAATACTAAATTTAGAGAATGGAAAGGAAGTACATATGAAAATAAATCAATTAATTGCGAACAATATTAACAAATTAGATGCTGTACTACCAGTAGATAAATCGTTAGGAATTGCTGGTTTGTCTGGGTCAGGTAAAACAACGTTTTGTCAAACAATTGGTGAAGAATCCAAGAAGCGTCTCGTTTCCTTATTGCCAAAGGCTGAATATCAGTATTTATTTCCTAATATTATGGAAACCAATTTCAGTGCCATCAATATGGAGGAAATGCCTCTTGTACTTTTTTTAGGTAGATCATCGATTTCTTCTAATCCACGTTCTACAATTGGCACACATACCGGTGTGTTTACAGAAATTCGTACTACTCTTGCTGAAAAATATAATCTTTCTCCAGAAGTTTTTTCATTTAATAATGCATTAGGCTGGTGTCCAGATTGTAAGGGCCGCGGAACTACTAAAAATGTCGAATGTAAAAAGTGTAAAGGGAAGCGCTATAGTCAAGAGGCTGAACAATATAAGATTGAAGTATTTGATAAAGCACAGAGTATTTCCGATATCAATGACTTGAGCATTGAAACTATTTTTTCACTATCAGAAGTTTTAAAGATTAGTGAAGGTAAACAACTAATTCTAAAAAATATAATCAATATGAATATCGGTTATTTAACATTAAATCGCATTATGGGCACATTGTCTGGTGGAGAATTAACACGACTTTATTTGGCAGAATTTATGTCTTCAAGTGAAAATACGGTTATTATCATTGATGAAATCTCCGTGGGTCTTGATCATCAAACTCTATTGAAAATTTTAGGAGAGATTAAGCAATTGGGGTATAAGAATCAAATTTGGCTCATTGATCATTCTGACACGGTGCTAGACATAACGGATGAGCAATTGTTCTTTGGCCCAGGTAGTGGTAAATACGGCGGGAAAATTGTTGAAGAATCTCCACGTCCAAAACCAATTAGTTGGGAACGAAATCAGGCAATTCCAAATGAATACTATCAATTTCATGATCTTTACTGTCGTAATATTCAAATGGCCCAAATTGAGATTCCCAAAAATAGACTTGTAACTTTTACTGGTGAGTCTGGATGTGGTAAATCTACACTTGTCAATGAGTGTATGGCCAAAGATTTTCTAAAGCGATATCCTAAAGACAAACTGGTAATGGTTGGGCAAGATCGAAACCAATCGATTACCAGTCGGTCAACGGTTGCGACTTTTCTTGATGTTAAAAAGAAGCTCACAAAATATAGCGAAGATATCGATGATATTTTTCAGCGCTCTATTGAAGATATAATTGAAGAACTGCCAAATGAAGACATCGCTCATAAACGTTTAAGCTTATTGATCAAACTTGGACTTGGTTATTTGACGTTGGAAAGAAAAACACAGTCTCTGTCGACTGGTGAATTTCAATGTGTCCATCTAGTTTCTGAGCTGTTTGCCAACTCAAGAAACCCACATACGCTTTTCATTTTTGACGAGCCTTCAAAAGGGTTATCACAAAATATTTTAAATCAATTTATTGATAGTATCAGGGTCATTCTACAAGATGAATCCGTCTCAATGATAATGATTGAACATAATTCCTATATGTTAGAAAACTCAGATTTTATAGTTGATTTTGGTAAAAGACAGTTTGCACCTGTGGAGCATCTAGATGTTGTCAGTCATGATAATTATTATCGCAAGCAAAACAGTACGGAAAGAGTTGTTCCATTGCCAATTTCTTCAACAGTCAATCAACAAAATGGAATTAACTACTTAAAAGAAAATCAGATTACCTATTTTAAAAAAGCAGAAAACGTCTATAAGGGTGGTATCTTAAAAAGCTTATCATCAATGGCTCGTTTAATTTATGGTGAATACGAATCTGATATAATTGCACCGGTAATCGCCATAGATCTGGAACGTCACTTGTATAGTCAATATACTTTTCTTTATGAAATTGGTGGATTGATTAATCATATTGTGGCGGTGCATCCAACCAATAAAGATACGAATAGCTTCGATTTCTATTACCAAGAAAATCATTGTCCGTGCTGCTCGGGCCGCCGGGTGATTGAAAAATTTGATTTTGATATTGTTATTCAGGACAAAAACGTGCCATTCTGGGATGGCTTACTGCATCCAGATGTAATGGAGGTTTTAAAATACTATCAATATCCAAAACTACAATTCATCTTTGATGAGATTAAGAATGAGCTTGGTCAGGATATAAGTAAAAGTTATAATGACATGACTGAAGAAGAAAAACATACATTTTTTTACGGGTATTGGGAAAAATCATTCTATGATAAAGCAGGCAAGACACAAAGAACATGGCAAGGTTTTAATAACATAATTGGGATGTATATGTCCATTTCGAAATCGATTATTAAAGAGCATATGAAAGAATCCAAAGAAATGATAGCCTGTCCAATTTGTCAAGGAACCGTGCTCAATCATCATAAAAAGCTAAAATTTGGCGACACGGATATTCGTGAGATCATCGGGAAGCCTCTGGATCAAGTGATGAAAACTGTTGGGAATTTACCGATACTAGAAAAAATGAAAGACATTGTTGGCGCCGATATGGCTTTGACGGAAGATGTCTTCCTATTGCCAAGGGAAACACAAGTATCACTGAAAATGCTTGAACTAGAGCTGGCAAGCTTTGCTCATTATGAAATCGTTTTACAAAATGCCCTGCCATTCTGGGGCAGTATTAGTAGCAATATTGAAGCAATCAGCATTAACAACCAGATCACTATCTGTGATTTTGACAATATTACTGAAACGAGAGAAACCATTATTGATGAATATTTCACCAATGGGAAATACAAAAAACTAACATATGTTTATGAAGCATTTGGTTACAAAAAATTAGTTACCCAAATAAATAAAATTAAAAAAAGTCATCCATGTCCATTCTGTCTAGGAAAGAAAGTTATATCAGAAGATAATTTGCATGATGGCGTGTTTAAATTAACAATTCCGTGTGTTAGTTGTTATGCAAGTGGCATCAATGATGAAGGTCTGAAGGAAGTCGTCGAAGGCATAGACGTGCAAACATGGCTAACTGGTAAAGTAAGTGATGTTGTTGCCGAAAGTTTAAATCTCGCTGCTGTTGCGGATATTCCAATTTTCAACCGTATTCGTGAGTTGAATAAACGAGATATGATGGCGGTTTATCAATATCTTGATAATAATAATTAGAGATAGAGGGATATTTAGTTTAAGGAGAAATAGAAGAAAGACTGGACAAATAGATTAATTTGTCCGGTCTTTTTTTCTGAGTACTTTTATATCTCATTAAACAAGGTCTTAAAATTGCACCTAAGAGAAGGGACGGTAAGCCGTATCATTATTTCCGTTACAGGCGGACGCGTTCCGCTGGAGTCGCTGATTTTCACTTCAATAACATGGTTTGAATGTTCGGCATATTGATTAAAATAAGCTATTTATGAGATTGATTCGTATGTAAGAAGTTTATATTATTTTTAATAACTTATCTAAAAGTCTAATCTATTGGGAAATTCAAACATATAATATTTTAAAGTTTAACACTGACAGGTGGTGAATCGACATGCTATTTAATCCGCCAGATCCTAGAAGGAGACCATACCCGCCAGTCTATAGACAAGGGGGAAGACCTCCAAATAGAATGAGAAGGCAACCTAACCAATTTAGACATCAGCAATCCTTCTCTAACCCTTATCAACAACAACGTCCATTTTCTAGATTTGAAAGAATGCCAAGCCATTTTAATAATATAATGGGCCATGTGGGCACAATAACAAAAGGGGTTAATATGATGAGACAATTTGGATCAATTTTAAGTCTATTTAGATAGTTTATCTCGACTGAAAAATATCATTATGCACATCAATGGATATTATATTGATGTGCTTTTTTATAAATTAGATTTCTTCCTTCTAACCCTGATTGAATTTAAATGTCAATCAGGGTTTTGTTATGAATTAGAGAATTTAGAAATGTTTATTGCAGTTGGATTAAAAATATACGGATATTCATTCGCCAGTTAAAATGGGGAGGTTACTCATTTAGTCATTTCTTTATTCGATGAATTAGTTTTGTTTGTTATTTCAGTAAAAATATTTTCTTCAGAATCCATTGATTGCTCGTTTTGTATAGATAGTTGGCCTGTTTGAATTAATTGAATAAGATTTTGAATATCCTCTTTGGTTGCAGCCTGCTTTTCTTTTTTTAACGTATAACCTAATTGTCCATTTACCTCCATTGTTGCATATTCTATGTCACTAATACTCGTTATACTTAATTGTCGTAGATGCGTTTCTAGTTGATCGACTGTTAATCTAAGTTTTTTTAAATTTTTTTCATTTATTTCCCCATTTTCAATGACTATTTTGGCTTTTCCAGCAATTATAGATTCTAATCCATTAAACTTTAATTCAATGAGTTCAATTATGATAAGAGATAAAATTAATATGAAACTGATTCCAATAGTCGACAAAACCCCTTTACTTTTTACTGGATGAATCAGCAATGTACCGAGCATAATCATGATAATTGTATGGGGGGCAGTCATTTGAGAGATTGACCTTCTTCCACCAATCCTTAACAAGATCAATCCAACTACAAGAATTAGGACTGTCTTCCAAATCAAATTGAAATCCATAAACGATCACCTTTTTTTAGTAGTATTAGAAACTTTCTTAATGTTTATACCTAAATCAAAGGGTTGCAGGTAGTTCTAGTTTTATTACTAATTCACACTATCATTACTATCTGAATAAGCTATCTAATTGGAAATACCTTATAGCAGGGAGTATGATATTGTGAAAATATGGATAGTTGCACTAGTCATGTTATGTTTAATTGGACTGGCAGGTTGTCTTGAAAAATCAGTAAAAGAAGAAGCAAATACAAATGAGGAAGAACAAGAACAACCGATGGAGGAACCAAAAAAACCAGTTGCTCATAACGAAGAAGCCGAAAAGGAATCGAAGCCTTTAGTTGTAAATATTGTAGATCCAAATAGGCTAGAAATAATAAAAACTATATCACCAAAAGAATTAGGACATGAAACAGATTTTGAAACATATAAAAAGGAAATTGAAAAATTAGCTTATGAGTTAGCAAGAGGTACAAAAACAGAAGTTGGTTATGACAAGAGGATGGTTCTTGATAAAAAGGATGAAGACGGTCAGATTATTAAAGGAAGCCCGAGGATAATTTTAAAAGAAAGTGAATTGGTGAATAGAATTATTGATGCATCAATTTCTGGCAATGACGTTGAAATTCCTTTGAATGTGACAGAAAGTAATTATAATGTTGAAGACATTCCTCGTTTAGAAGAAGTAATAATTGCTTCTTATACCACTTATTTTAATCCATCGGATGTAAACAGAAACAAAAATATTGAGATTTCAGCGAAAGCTATTAATAATGTAATTGTTGGAAGTGGAGATTATTTCTCTTTTAATGAGCTGACAGGTCCGAGAGACGAAGTAAATGGCTACCAACCCGCACCAGAAATAATTAATAAGAAACTCGTCATGGGTATAGGGGGAGGGGTTTGCCAAACGTCCTCCACACTATTTAATGTAGTGGATCAATTACCGGTAACATATGTGGAAAGACATCATCACTCTTTAGATATAGGTTATGTCCCAAAAGGAAGAGATGCGACAGTTTCATATGGTGCATTAGATTTCAGATTTCAAAATACAAGAGAAGCACCTTTTATAATAAAAGCAATCTATGGTAAAGGCTTTCTTACGATAGAGGTAAGAACTTCGAAGGAATATGAAGTGTAGTATAAGATAGAGAGTTTTCCGACGCTTTCCAGGGCAAGCACCGGGCCTCCTTCTTAGCATAAAATAGTTGCTTCTGCAGTCACAGGTCGCTAAAAAGATGCTTACATGCTAAATCTTTTTTCAACTAGTCTCGGGTGAGTAGGAATTGGTCTCGAATCGTATGTATTTGGTCTCGCCTCTGAGTAAATTGGTCTTGGTTCCAAGTCGACTGGTCTCGAAGTGCCATTTAGTGTAAAAAAAATCACTTGTTGAGCGACACTTGAACCTCGTTTTTTATAAACTTAGCACATCAATTATAAAGTTGATGTGCTTTTTTAATATATTGCGCATATGAATCGAAATGTTGTGAGTAGTCCATCCGATATTGCGAATATGGCCATTAATGTTGCGTGTAACTTAAATAGTACCCTGCAAATAAAGTATATCTAAATGTAGTTGTCTGTCCAAACGTGCTAAGATATAACCAACTAAAACGATACAGAGATAAGCGAAATGATCGAGAAAGGATTAGATAATGAATTTTTCGATGAATGAAACGAAAATAAAGCAATTATGTGGCGTTACGGCTTTTAAAAGAGGGAAAACTTATTACGTGGCGGGAAAAGTGAATCTTCATTCCTTTCAAACAAATGATCCAGTAATTAAAGCCAGTGTGAAAGCTGGTGATGATTTTGACGTCACGGTGAAAGTACCCTCTAATGGGAAAATTGTGGCTACTTGCACATGCCCGCCAATAGGGTTTGTACATACATACTGTCAACACATTGCAGCGGTACTGCTAGCTATCGTAGAGAAGCAACGGGTGGAGAATCATTTAGCTACGAGAATGTTGGATTTATTTGAAAATAGATCTATGCAACCTTCTGGAAAGCAACTGCATTTCGACAACAGACAGACGCTACATGTGGAATTTACATGCCGTCCGGTCTTTCAAGGTGACGGGGAGTATGCAATTGGAATTCAGATGAGAGCTGGTACACATGCATTGAAACCCATCTCACAACTTGCAAAGTTTCTTGATGCAGTGGAGAGAAGAGCACCGTTTGAATATTCCCAGGGTTTGCTGTATGCACCGGAGCTTTACAGTTTGCCAAGAGAAACGGATGATGTACTTCAATTTCTAATAAAAAGCCAGCGAGTGAAAAGTAAAGTAGTCTTGCAAGATGGATTATTACTCATTTCCGCTTCAGATTGGGAGCAGCTCCTTCCTTTATTAGCAAAAGCACCAGAAGTAAGGTTTATGCAAGGCGGAGAGCTTTATGATGGAGTGCGTTTAGGAACAGAGCTATCTTTAAGTTTTGAATTTGATGAGAGAAATACGACTGACTATCAATTGCAAGTTAAAGGGCTAGAGGGAATAACTGTTTTAAAGGCTTATAGCTATGCACTTTTGGACGGGGGATTGTACAAGCTTCCTCCAGAAGAATGCAACAGGCTAGCAGAGCTCAAAGAAATGCTGGACCAGACCGGAAAACATGTGCTTGTCATCTCGGAAAATCAAATAGATCACTTTATGGAAAAAGTAGTACCTGGCTTGACAAAACTTGGCCGTGTGGAAATTGCAGAGTCTATTTCCAAAAGGATGGGGGAAACTCCGCTTCGGATTAAGATGTTTTTAGACCGAGTAAAGCACCGATTACTTGTAGGGCTGGAGTTCCATTATGGGCATCTCATCATCAATCCTAGTGAAGAAACCGAGGAGACCTTCTCGCATTATCCTGGAATTAGACGTCAGCGAAATAAGGAACTGCAAATTATACAATTGCTCAAAGAAAATTCTTTTACTCAAACGGATGGTGGATTTTTCTTATACGACGAGGAAGCAGAATATAATTTTTTATATCATGTATTAGGAAACATGGAAAAATGGGTTCAAATTTATGCCTCAACAGCCGTTAAAATGCGTGTCCAAAAAGCATATATAGGTCCTAGGATTAAAGTGGAAGTGAAGGAACGAACGGAGTGGTTAGAGTTTCGTTTTGACTTGAAAGGAATTTCAGAAAAAGAAATCCAACATCTGATGGTTTCTATAGAAGAAAAACGAAAATTTTACCGAATTCCAAATGGCAATTTGGTATCGTTGGAAACACCAGAATTTTTGGCACTGGCGAATTTCATGCAAGACATGGGGCTATTCAGCGATAATATTATGGAGGAAATTCGAGTTCCTTTAATTCAAGGGATGCAGCTCATCAATTCTTTAGAGCAAGGTGATTTAGTCGATCCAGGTGAAAACTTTGCAAAGCTAATGAAAAATTTAAATGATCCCGAAAAATTGGATGCAACTATACCCCCAATTCTAACATCTGTTCTTCGTGATTACCAAAAGGTAGGTTTTAAATGGTTCAAGCTGCTATCAAAATATAAATTCGGAGGAATTCTAGCGGATGACATGGGGCTCGGCAAAACTTTGCAAAGTATCGCATTCATCGAATCGGTGCTACCGGATGTTCGGGCACGGAAATTACCAGTATTAATCGTCTCGCCTTCTTCGCTCATTTATAATTGGAAGAACGAATTAGAAAAATTCACTCCCCATATACATGCACAAATCATAGACGGCAACAAAGAAGAGAGAAGTATCCTTTGGAAAGCATCTCTCGGAGCGGATGTCATCATCACTTCTTATCCGACATTGAGAATGGATACCGATCTTTACTCCAAGAATTCTTTTCATACGCTGTTCTTGGATGAAGCCCAAGCATTTAAAAATCCAATGACCAAAACTGCAAAGTCAGTGAAAATGATTCAAGCAGAATATCGATTTGCACTGACAGGAACTCCAATAGAGAATTCCCTAGACGAACTGTGGTCCATTTTCCACGTCGTGTTTCCTGGCCTCTTGCCAAATAGAAGAGCTTTTAGCGAATTAAGACGGGAAGAAGTAGCGAAACGTGTACGCCCATTTATATTACGGCGAATGAAAAAGGATGTTCTGAAAGAGCTACCGAATAAAATTGAAACGTTTCAATTCTCAGAGTTGCAAAAAGAACAGAAAAAACTATACGCAGCTTATTTGGCGGAACTGAAAGAAGATACATTGAAGCATTTAAAGAAAGGTAGTTTTCAAAAGAATCGTATAAAAATTTTAGCTGGCCTAACGAGACTCCGACAATTATGCTGCCATCCTGGGCTATTTGTTGAGGGATACACGGGAAGCTCCGCAAAGTATGAGCAATTATTGGAAATCCTAGAAGAATGCAGTTTGTCAGGAAGAAGAGTGCTCATCTTTTCACAATTCACCCAAATGCTCGGTATTATACGAAGACAACTTATTCGCCAGGGAACACCTTACTTTTACTTGGACGGCCAAACGCCACCAGCCGATCGAGTGGAATTATGTAATGCCTTCAATAACGGGGAGGGAGATTTATTTCTCATATCACTAAAAGCTGGAGGCACTGGTCTAAACTTAACAGGAGCGGATACAGTAATTCTTTACGATCTCTGGTGGAATCCAGCAGTCGAACAACAAGCAGCAGACCGTGCCCATCGAATGGGACAGCAAAACGAAGTACATGTTATTCGTTTAGTAGCAAAGGGTACGATTGAAGAAAAGATTAATGAACTACAACAGAAAAAGAAGAGTCTTATTGATGAGGTTATTCATTCGGGTCAGGATGTGTTGACTAGTATGAGTGAGGAAGATATTCGCGAGATTTTGATGATTGAGTGAGATAATTCTAGTACAAACTATAGAGACATTTAGAGTTACAATGTATGCTTTGCAATTGCACTCCAATCAAAATTGGAACTGCTTCATGCATTGGGCAATGGGTATTAATCCGTGATGCTGGGAATATCATATGATACATTTGAATGAAAATTTTCATGAAGGTGGTTATTCCTATGCAGAGGATAAAGTTTATATTTAGGCAGTTCTTAAATGAGCCTTTGTGGTTTAAAATACTAGTCTCTACAACCTTGCTTGTTTCGATTATTTTTAGCAGTTCATTATTTTCAGATAGTACTTATTTTCGAAGCTGTTCCAAATTAGCTGCTGCTATCTTTTTTTGTGCTTATGGTATTAAATTCAGAAAGAGTCTTAAAAACTCACTCATTTTATTTATATTAGCATGTATTTGTATCTTTCTATCCATTCTGGCATTATATTAGAGTTGATTATCCTAGCTTAGTAGGAACGGCATTATTTCAAAATGAAAAAACAACTCCTCTCTACAAGAGAGGAGTTGTTTTTGTATAAATATATAGATGACATAGAAATACAGAGGTATAAGTTTACAGGAAATTATCTCTTTGAAGCTCGGTATCCAGCAGCCAGCGCTGCAGCTTTACTACAAAACATTGCCTCTAGTTCGCCACAAGGTAGTTCATCACTCCGCTAATGGGAACTATAATCCAATTTCCCTTACTTCTTGCTATTTTATTTTCTTCACATCAGTTTGAACATAGTTATTGTATAATGGATAAATTGAAAATACGAGAAATGAAAACTAATCATTCTTAAAGAGAAGGAAGTGTACTTTGGATTCACTAGAAGAGGTTATATATTATGTTGTGCAAATAGGTGAGCACTACTACAAACATACAGATGATATAGCTACCACAACAAAAGATGAGGAACAGGCATATGCTTTTACGAATCTGGCAAATGCGAAGCAAAAGGCAATAGAGATGGAAGGTGTTGTACGAAAAAGAGAAGTTAGTTACAAGGAACTACAAGAATTATCAGAGCAACATGAGGAAGAATATACACGATTGCCAGTGGAGGAAAGGGAAATAATTGAAACATTTTGTCAGAACTTATTAGATATAACAGACGAATAGTCCCTGTGTTAGAAACATTCACGTTAATTCAAACAAACATGAATGTTTAAACTTTCACGTTAATTCAAACAAACATGAATGTTTAAACTTTCGTGTTTGTTTTTAACACAGGGACAGTAGATTAGATTAGCAAAACGAAGCCCACGTAATCCGTTTAGTAGCAAAAGGAACGATTGAAGAGAAAATTTGTGAACTTCAACAGAAATAGAAGAGTCTTATTGATGAGGCTATTCATTTTCGGGATAATATATGATTACTGGTATTAATGAGGAGGATATTAGGGGAATATTGAAAAGTATAGTTTGTCATTGTGGTGTAGTTTAGATGGGGTATCTAATTGATTTCTCTATTCATACGAAACTCGAGACCCGTAGTAAATGTATAAGCATTAATCAGCTACACCAGCAAGTAAAGTAATAGATGTATGCTTCGCAATTATCTGGAGAACTCTCGTTATCAATACAGATTCGTTCAATAGTATAGAGTGTCTATTGTAAAGAAGATGTTGAAAAGTCAAGAAAAAGACAAAATATAGTTAAAGAAAGGATTGATATGATGAAGGTAGAAACATTTTCTTATAGATTTGCTAAAGAAATATTAACACATCCCGAACATGTACATATATACAATGAAATCATTAAAATATGTGAAAATTGTCCAATTCCTGTATACAAAGGAAAATCAATTAAGCAAAAAAAATTAGATATTGTTCAACAGTTTTTAAATACTTATTTTCGGATACAGTTTTCAGGATTGAAATGGGAGGAAGAGCCACTTGCGACACCAAAGAATTTTCAAGATGAATTACGAGGGGACTTTAGAAAGGAATTTATCTTTCCAGATGGAAAATCAGTAGTAGTTCAAGTTGAAGTTGAGTTCGGAAATGTTGCAAGTTCTTATAGAGATTATTTTAAGTTTCAGCTTTCTTTTGCTTATGATATGGCTGATATATGTATATTAATTGTCCCGATGGACAAATTGGCAAAAAGAATTGATAGTGGTGTTTCTAATTTTGAAAAAACTAAGAAAGAGATTCCATCCGCCAAACTTTCTATTACTGTTCCAATTTTAGTTATTGGACTTGATACATCAAATGAACCGGAATGGGATTTAAAGTCTATAGAACCAGATATAAATGTTTTAAGAAATAAAAGTGCATTGATAAGAGGAAAACATTATAAGTTAGTACGAGACTATATTGATACACTAAAGTAAGTATTTGAATTAAACTTTTCGAAATTAATTCGAATCTATTTAACCCGATTTCTGGTTAAATAAAAAAGAATAACATAATATCATGGGCAGACATTAGTGCTTGAACATAAAGGTAGAAGGATTAAAAGTATAAAACCGATTCCTTGATTTAGAAACCATTAATTTACGTACGCTTAAAGAATTTCAAGTTATAGCATAGTCCAATTTAATATTAAATTTCATATTATCAAATTTATGACCAAATCCTGATCATGGAAAGTCGACCAAATAATAAATAGATGAAGTACGTAAAGCACATAAAATTAAGTTTCTCGCTTTTGATTTATAAGGTATTTTTCAATTGTTCTTAATATCCTTCCTAAATCATTCTTATCTCATGTTCCCAATAACGTAGAAGGGTCAAGTCCTCTTTTAGATAATGTTAGGAAACTCCATTATCATGTTCAATATTTCAAATTATTTCTTGATGCCAAAGTAATAATTAGTTTTGGTATCTTGAAATAAAGTGGGAAACCATACCAATAACGTGAATCTAGAAATTCTACTAGCTTAAGGTACCCACCATTCCACAGTGCTTTGCACACAACTAACTCCAATTTAGTAACATTACGTCGTTTACCACTCGTTTTATTAAAAACTTGCAGGACTTGATGCTTTTTGTATATTTCTCGACATAATAGTACTATCTGTACTACCAGTACCCCTAAAATAATTGCTAATACTAATTTCCGACAAAAAAAGAGTAAAAGATCTTGATCTTTCCGACAAAATGTTGTATAATAGATTGAAACTACGAAAGGGTGTTCGTATATGCAAAATTCTAAAATTAAAGTAATTGAATTGTTTGCCGGTGTAGGTGGATTCCGCTTAGGTCTAAAAAAAGCGAACCCCGAATTATTTGAAGTGGTTTGGGGTAATCAGTGGGAACCTTCTCGAAAAGCACAAGATGCTTTTGATTGCTATACACATAATTTTGAATCAGGAATACATTCAAATGAAGATATAACGACAGTTTCCAATGAAACTTTTGTAAATTTAGAGCCGAATCTGGTTGTTGGTGGCTTTCCTTGCCAAGACTACTCTGTTGCACGTACACTTTCTGGCGAAAAAGGCATTCAAGGGAAAAAAGGGGTCTTATTTTGGGAAATAAAAAGAGTGATTGAGAATACACAACCGAAATATGTTCTACTTGAGAATGTAGATCGTTTGTTAAAGTCTCCTTCGTCCCAACGTGGTCGTGATTTTGCCGTGATGTTAGCGACATTTAGAGATCTGGATTACACGGTAGAATGGCGTGTTATAAATGCTGCAGACTATGGGTTTGCTCAGAGAAGAAGACGAATATTTATTTTTGCTTATAAGAATGGTATTGCATTTGAACAAGCTCAAAATAATTATTCCGAAGATCAGATTGTTTTTAATGAAGGTTTTTTTGCTAAACCTTTCCCTGTTGAATTTGAGCCTTATAAAGATAGAATAACTTCTGTTTCTTTGCCGACTGATATAGTTTCCATTTCTGATGATTTCTCATTTGGCTTCCATACTGCAGGATACATGAAACACGGGACAGTTTTTACTACACAAGTAATACCAATAGAAGAAGAACCAACCTACTTAAGAGATATTCTTATAGATGAATCAGAAGTAGATAATAAATTTTATTTATCTGAATCACAAATTGAAAAGTTTGCATATTTGCGGGGACCTAAAAAAATAGAACGCAAGTCTGCAGAGGGACATGTTTACCAATTTTCTGAAGGTGGAATGTCTGCTACTGATGATTTGGACAAGCCTGGTAGGACAATGCTTACAAGTGAGGGTTCAACTAATCGGAGTACCCATATTGTTGAGGTGAATGGACGCAAACGTTTTTTAACACCTTTAGAATGTGAACGACTCAATGGGTTTGACGATAATTGGACAAGCACTATGACAGACCGTATGCGGTATTTCTGTATGGGTAATGCATTAGTGGTAGGATTGATCGAACGCATGGGATTGAGAATTGAGGAAATTGAAAATATGAATGTACAAACTGACGTTCAATTGGAAATGTCTTTACAAAGCTGATACTTTTAGTATCAGCTTTTTTATATATGGTAAAATTATGTTAATAATCAATATTATTATTTAAGGGGGATCTCAGTGATATTTGAAACGGAAGAATCACTTTTATATAAAGCAAAAGAAGCAGAAGGAAAAACCTTTGGTGAAATTGATCAAAGTGGTAGAATTACAAATCCAAAGTCAAAGGGTCAGCTGGGTCAAATAATTGAAGAGAGTTTCTTCGGTTATAAAATAAATTCTAAATCCGAGGCTGATTTTGAAGAATTAGGTATTGAGTTAAAAGTCACTCCAATTAAACAGAATAAAAATAAAACTATTTCAGCAAAAGAGAGATTGGTTTTAAATATAATAAATTATCATAAGGAAATTCTAACTACCTTTGAAACCTCGAGCTTTTGGAATAAGAATCAAACTATCTTATTAATGTTTTATCAATGGATTCCAGAAGTTCACCGGTCGGAGTACCAAGTACTTAAAAGCCATCTTTTAACTTTTAGTGAGGAAGATTTACATATAATCAAGAAAGATTGGGAATTCATAACAAACAAAATCAGAATGGGAAAAGCACATGAGCTATCCGAAGCGGATACTGTTTATTTAGGTGCTTGTACAAAAGGTAAAAATAAAGACTCCTTAAGAACCCAACCGTTTAGTCCTATTCTTGCAATGCAAAGAGCTTACAGCTTAAAAGCTAGTTATATAACTGGAGTTGCAAGAAAAATACTATCAAACGATGACCTAGTATCAATAACAAATAGACAAGAATTAAAAAATAAAACCCTTGATGAAATTCTTCACGAAAGATTTCATCCTTTCATTGGGAAATCTTTAACACAAATTGCAATTGAAAAAGAGATTAAGATAAATAATTCCAAAAGCTTTGTTCCTGATTTTGTAAGTGCATTGTTAGGGATTAAAGGAACAAAACTTGATGATATTGAAGAGTTTTCAAAAGCAAATATTCAATTTAAAACAATTCGTTTAGAGCCGTCCGGAATACCACAAGAACATATGTCATTTAAAAATGTGTCATTTTCGGATTGGTTTGAAGAAGACTGGGAAGACAGTTGGTTAAAGAACTACTTTGAACAAACAAAATTTCTCTTTGTTGTTTTTGAATATAGAGAAAAGAAGAAAAAAGATGTAAATCGAGAACTATATTTCAAAGGTATAAAGCTATGGAATATGCCTATTAAAGAAATTGAAGGTAGATTAAAAACATTCTATGATGGTCTTCAGAAGCAATTGGTTACAGGCGTTCAAATTGAGATGATAGCGAGAGGCAAAAAAACTGTAGCTAGGAATGATTTGCCTTCTCCAGGTACTAATGGCCTTTGTCATATTCGTCCTAAAGGAAGAGATGGGGAAGATAAGACACCTTTACCAGATGGACAAATGATTGCGAAACAAGCATTTTGGCTGGATAGAGAATATATCGTTTCATTGATAGACAGCGAGATGAAAAGTTAATGGAACTATTCCAACATTTTATACGGAATCAGAAGAAATTATGAAATTACTAAAGGCAATTCAAATGTCATAGATTTTAATGCTATCATTAAAAATATACGATTCATGATAATATTCAATCATATTATTTGTACCGGACTATGAATCTTTAATAGAAAACAGAAAGAGTGAGATATATTGCCTGACTATCAACAACAGTTATTGTCGTTAATAGAAGATTCGAAGGAGTTTTCTATCTTACATAATCATTTTAATCGATTTAACCCGTTCAAAGTTTTACAAGTAGATAATTATGAAATAAGACATTCCAATGTACTAGCCTGGCTTTTAGATCCGAAAGAAAATCATGATTTAGGGTCATTTTTTATTAATAAAATACTTGCAAAGACGTTTGTGAACCCTTCGAATTTTGAAGATGAGGATAAGATTTCAAATTATGATGTGCTCGAACTATCCCGTAGAGAGTTCTTTGATTTGACAGTTCACAAAGAATGTTTGACCAAAACAGGGAAAAGAATAGATTTATTAGCAGTTTCGAATCATCACAAAATAGCAATGGTTATTGAGAATAAGTATTGGTCTAGTGAATCAGAAGGTCAACTAGAAGCATATATTAACGATGTGAGAGAGACTTATTCGGGCTATCAAATTATTCCAATATATTTAACGCTCCAGAATGATGAACCAACTCATGAAGATTACTTAATGCTTGGATATGAAGATATTTTGTCTATTTTAAAGAACTATCTCGATATGAAAGTAGACTATATGCAGGCAGATATCCGTTCTTTTCTCATTTATTATGTAGACATTTTAGAGAATCAGCTTATTCAAAATGAAGAAATGGTAGATAATGGACTGATTGTCTATCGAAATCACAAAGATGCGGTAGACCTTTTGTATGCTTCAGGAAACACATATATTCGACATCAAGTTGTAGATACTTCACTTGCAATGGAATTACAAGACACTGAAAGCAAAGAATTGATTCAGCAAATCTATCTTGATAATAAAGAAACGATTGATTTTATTGTAAAAGTAGGCGACAGCTTACTTAAAGAGGCCTTTTTATTAGTTGCTCGAGAGAAAGAATTGGCGAGTGAACAATTTGATCCACATTTTAAACTTCCTAACTTTGTAGAGAATCAATGGAATGGAGCATACGGACGTGATGATTTACGTGAAAATTGGTGGCTAAACCAAGGGCTTATTGGATGGTTTGAGAGAAAAGATGATCGTTTAAAATTAACAATAGAAGTTGGCCCCCTACATTATGATAAGAGGAAGAGATTATTAAACGCACTTGCATTTAAAGGTATTGCTATTAAAGAACGTGCTTTAGAAGAAGGTGCAAAATTTTCTCGTATATACACTTCTTTTGAAACACCTGCATCTTGGAATGATAAAAACAATATCGCGTTATCCATGAAAAAATTATTAGAAAATCCTGATTATCTAGCATTGCTAGAGTATATCCGAGAAGCAATTAGTTTAAGTAAACAGGATTCTCCAATAATTATTGACCCTATTTCAAATGATTCAATGATTGGTACACCCAATAATCAGACTGTAATGCAACGTGCATTTCTTCAGCTAGTATCTCGTTTAAATTTTGAAGAACATTTATACTATGTTCACAGAAGTGTGCCCAATTTTATTCAATCTTCATGGAGAGAGTTACCTGAAGCTTATAAAGTGCCTCGGGATTACTGGTTGCAAGCACCTTTTATTGCTTGGTTTAGAAATAAAAATTCATCTATCCGCCTGATTGTAGAGGTAGGACCTATAGAGCATCTATATCGTGTTAAAGTATTGGAAAGGTTAGCGTTAGAAGGAATTTCTATACGAGCTATGGGATATGAAGAGGGCAGGAAGTATACCCGCATTTATTCAAATTCTATGCCAGTTCAAAATTCAGAAGATGCTGATCAAGTTTTCGCTGCAATGGAGCAACTCTATCAATCACCTGAATTCAAGCAGTTTTTAAATAAAATCAATAAAGTTATAGATAATATAAAAGAAGAATGAATACGACGGAGCACAAATATTTTAACTAACTAGTAAAAGTAATATTATTCTTAAGTGCGCTATCGATATCCGATGCACAACCAAAAAGAAAGCTTTCCATAGCAAATGGATAAGCTTTCTTTTTTAGTGTTATCTATTCGTATAAAATTAGCTACTTAGAAGATACAGCTAAAAATCGTACTGGTTTATCCGTTAGGTTGTACCAGTAGTGAATTTTGTTTGCATCGAACATAATGGACTGTTTTTCGCTTAACTCTACTTTTTCATCATCAACCAATACAGTTAATAATCCTTCGACGACAAATAGAAATTCATGTCCGCTATGAGTAAATGCGTTTCCTTCATTTTCACCGGGTTGGAGGGTAACTAGAATGGGTAAGTATGAGGCATCGCGAATACCATGTGACAAATCTTTGTAAAAAAATTGTTGTCTTCTTTCTTCTAAGTCATCATTTTGTGAGTTCTCTGGAAAAAATACTGTTGGACTCACTTTTAATGCATCTGCTATTTTCTTAAGAGATTCTAGTGTTACACTTGATTTTCCGCGTTCGACTTGTGACAGAAAGCTGATAGAGACGTCCGTTAGTTCCGCTAAGTTTTTTAGTGTTAGTTTTCGTTCTTTTCTCAACGTTTTTAGAATGATGCCAATAGATTCTGAAGGCACTACTATTACTCCTTTATACTCTTGTCTTTAATTAATGATACATCACTAGATATGAAACGCTCAATGTAAATACGTAGAATTTATGTTGACAGAAAATTTTAAACTATTTAAAATGATAGAAAGGGGAATTGAAGTGACACTTCAATTTTGAAAAGGGGAGAAGTAAAATGGATTCAAAACAAATGAGAAAAGTGTGGATTGCAAGTTTAGTTGGTAGTTCAATAGAATGGTTCGATTATTTCTTGTATGGTACCGTAGCTGCACTTGTGTTTAATCAGTTATTTTTTGTTACAGAAGAGCCGACAGTTGGACTATTACTGGCATATGCATCATTTGCATTAGCATTTTTTATCCGACCATTTGGAGGAATAATTTTTAGTCATATAGGAGATCGAATTGGACGAAAGAAAACGCTGGTTATCACATTAAGTTTAATGGGAGCAGCAACGTTTGGAATGGGGTTACTTCCAACGTATCAAGCAATTGGTGTGTGGGCGCCTATTCTTTTAATAACACTTAGATTGGTTCAAGGTTTAGGTATAGGTGGAGAATGGGGAGGAGCTTTGTTATTAGCGGTTGAATATGCTCCAAAAGAAAAGCGTGGTTTATATGGAGCGATTCCACAAATGGGTGTAACAATTGGAATGGTATTAGGGACAGTTGCTTTATCCATTATGACGTTATTGCCAGAAGGATCGTTTATGACATGGGGTTGGCGTATTCCTTTTATATTTAGTGCATTATTAGTCATTTTTGGTTTATGGATTCGAAAAGGGATTGAGGAAACACCGTCATTTAAAAAAGTGCAGCAATCGGGTGATATACCTAAGCTGCCAATCGTGGATACGCTAAAATATCATTGGCGTGAAGTGCTTATCGCAATTGGTGCGAAAGTAGTTGAAACTGCTCCTTTTTATATTTTTGGTACGTTCGTAGTTTCGTATGCGACAACAAATTTAGGTTTCTCTCGTACTACAATTCTAAATACGGTTATGGTAGCTACAATAGTAACAACTATTCTTATTCCTATCATGGGTAGCCTATCAGATAAAATAGGGCGTAAAAAAATTTACGTAGCTGGTGTAGTCGGTATGTTCTTATTTGCATTCCCATACTTTTGGATGCTACAACAAAAATCGGTCGTATTACTAGTCATAGCTACAATTATTGGGTTAGGTATTATTTGGGCACCGATTACTGCAGTACTTGGAACAATGTTTTCGGAGATATTTGATGCAAAGGTACGATATACAGGAATCACACTTGGTTACCAGATTGGTGCGGCATTAGCTGGAGGTACTGCTCCACTAGTAGCAGCAAGTTTGATGTTGAAGTTTAATGGGTCGTATATACCCGTCGCCTTCTATATTATGTTCACAGCAGTTATTTCATTGCTAGCGATTTGGGCAGTAAAAGATCGTAGTCAGAAACATCTAGATGAGATTGTAAAAGAGCAACCTGTAAATAATAAGCTAAATGCTAAAGGGGTAACACAAATTTAAGTTAATAGAAAAACTCGTCTATCTGAGACTAAGAAAGACGAGTTTTTCTATTTAATGGAGGTTATTAATATGTTAATTGTTAATGAGAGAGAAATTATGAATACATATAGTATGAAAGAGGCAATACAAGATGTTAAAGAAGTACTAATAGCAAAGGAAGCAAATAAAATTGCAAACCCTCACCGCACAGTTATTGAGTTTCCACAACATGAAGCTTCTGCATTATACATGCCAAGTGCCGATTTAGTAGGAGAAGTGTCAGCGGTAAAAGTGGTTACCATTTTTCCGAACAATCCTACCAATGGTAAGCCGACAACGCAGGGGGTGGTGTTACTAACAGATGCGCAAAATGGGGAACATTTAGCGATGTTGAACGCATCCTATTTAACACGATTACGAACAGGTGCGTTGACTGGTATAGCTACTGACTATTTAGCCAAAACAGATGCAAAAGTTCTAACTGTAATTGGAACTGGTGCCATGGCTTTTGAACAAGTACTAGCTGTAATTGAGGTTCGTAAAATAGAACGCATATTATTAGTGAACCGAACAGCTGCAAAGGCTCAATTGTTTGGAGAGAGACTAAAAGAGTATGGTGTGGAAATACCATTTGAAGTATTCGAGGATGTTTCTAAAGCTGTTCGCCAAGCGGATATTATTTGTTGTGCAACTCGATCGAACGAACCGGTCTTTAATGGAGAAGACTTACAACCTGGAACGCATGTTAATGGAGTAGGTTCTTATTTGCCCCATATGTTAGAAATGGATGTATCGACTATTACGCAGGCAGCTAAAATTGTCGTAGACGATATAGAAGGCGTAAAAGGTGAAGCAGGGGAATTGATACACGCCGTGAAAATCGAGAAGTGGTCTTTTGACAAAATACATAGTGAAATAGGGAAACTTGTTGCTGGAGAAGTGAAAGGTCGTGAAAGTTTTGAAGAGATTACTCTTTTCAAATCAGTCGGGGCAGCATATTTTGACTTAGCAGTAGCGAAAGGGGTTTATTTGAAAGCGATAGCGAACAAAATTGGGACTGAAATAGATGTGTAACAAATAGTTTCAGCAAAACTAGAATTGAATACCCTTGAAATGGTATCAAACATTAAATGATTTATAACAATAACCGCTCCCCTATGTTATATCTAGTTTATAAACACATGCGTTTCATATTAAATTTAACCTAGTCTAGGGTACCAGATTCTAAAACAATTGTATTAGAATCTGGTACCCTTCAATGGTTTTATTTGCCCCATTCTATCTAAAAATAGTCCGATGAAATCTAAATCACACTTTTAACAATAGAATAATGACGTAATATGCTACCATTATAAAGAGTATCTGCTATTCGTGCATGGAGGATTACAAATGATTGAAGTAATAACGGTAGTAAATATGTTAGTGGAAGTAAAAAATACGAAAGGCTATGAAATAAAAGTAGAAAAGATTTTGCGGTCTAAGACTAAAATGATCCAACATATAGAGACAATTAGTATGTCTGAACCAAATGAAAAACTGATTGTAAGTGCTTTGGTGAAGTATAGAGTGCTAATAGAAGAAAGGATGGAAAACAAATTTTTAGATGATTACGTGGGTCTCGTTCTTCCGATGTTCTATAATCGTTTTAAAGCGATGCCAGTAAGCAATCAAATTTATAAAATATCAAGGATAAAAAAAGAATATGGTGCACGGCGTTAATATCAGTGTATGAGCCAGGAACCAAAGCAATTCTGGTTATTGAATTGTATGGGTTCCTGACATTAAATCAGTCTTATTAATCTTCTATAACTCTTTCTACTGCCTTGAATCCGGTTGTTTTCATGTGTTTCATATTGAATTTGAAGTTTTGCATTGCATCAGAAGGATCGATTAGTTCGAAGTTTAAGGCATCGAGCCCTTTTCTATCATAGGAGACCGATAATATAGTAATTTCTTCTTTGTAACCTGTTGAAGTGTTCAACACTTCATCTACGGCATGGATTATTACTTGTTCTGCTGGCAAAAGTGCCATCAAGTCTCGAGCAACCCTTATTGAACAACTACATACATAATCTTGTACAATATCGTAATACGTTGTTTTTGTCATATTCTTTTGCGAAAGCTTACCAGTTTGCGTAAGGGAGAGTGAGTAATTTGGGACAACAGAATCAGATTTCACCTTAAATTCGACTTCAATTATATTAGAATTATTTGCACTGAATTCGAAATCACTTCCGAATTCGAGTAAATCGTCAAATGGATTCATTTCATTAACTACTTCAAAATAAGCGTCAACATCCCCATTTATAACTCTCTCTGAAAGAAGATGTAAGCTTTTCCAATCATCATATTCTTTTTTATCCTTTTCTTTAGCTACATGAATTTCCATTCTCAGCTTATTTCTTCTTTTTTCTCCCCAATTTTTAAATAGCTTCTCTAAAATATTCGGTTTGAAACTATTATATTTGTTTTGAGCTATTGTTTGATGAGGGCCAGTATTAGGGGGTTCAAAAGGAGGATGGATAGCGTTTATACTCTTCCAATCTACAAAATCATCACAAGTCTTATGAACAGATATGATTCTTTCAAGTAGAACGTTGTATTCATCCACAATTTTGCTGTTTTTTTCTATTTCAAGTTGCTTCTCTAGTTTTTTCTGTATTGCATTGTTTGAAACCACTCTATTTTTTCGGGCAGTACTAGATGTCTTTACATATGAAATCCCTGATCCTGGAATGCCAATCGTACTAGTTCTTCTTCCACTTGAGTGAATGCTATGACGAAGACCGCGGGTTCCAACACTAACCCCGACACCTGATTTACTCAAGTTAACACGGACCCCTTTTGCAATTTTAAAGCTCTTTCTTACTCTTAACCCCATCATTTCACCTCATTTGTTAAAAACCTATATCCAATCAATATTTTAACACACCAATAGAAAGATTGTATTTGCTACGAGTATAAAGTTGTTAATGTTAGGTACCAGGATTACACGGGTCTTTAACGAGGATCCACTGCAATCATTGCGGTTAATCTCAAAAGGATTCTAACACTCTTGGAATAAAAAGAGTAAAAATATGCAAAGGAATAGGCAACATTCGTTCAAAATTAAACGAAAGTTGCCTATTCTTGTTTGAAAAATAATTAAAACTAATAAGAATATATGTTTTTCATTGCCCTTACATAATATCCGGGTCATCTGTCAGCGGTTATCGAGCTTTAACTCACAGATTTTGCTATCTAGTTGTTGCATCACGACGACATGCATTAATAATCGATGTATAAAAGTCTTGGAAAATTGGGTTACTTAGGGTCTTTGTTAGTGCAATAAGTTTGACTTGCATGTTTGAAGAATAAGTTTCCAAAATAGTGACAGCTCCCGATTCGATTTCTTTTTTTATTCTGTTTGTCCCTATGATACCAAGACATTGACGGTTGAGAACTCCATTTTTAATCGCTTCATCACTATTACAGTGTATAGTATTTGGAAAATGCGCTCTCTTTTTTAATATTTCAAATTTAATTAAAGGAACCCTTTGATCAACCAAAACCGGATATTTTGCTATGTAATTTTCTGTTTGAGAAGTGTCATTAGCCACATCACTCGAAGCAAACAGCACTAAGTTATTATAATCAATGCATTGGGAGGAAATATCGGAGTTTAAAGGTCGTTCATTGATAATAGCAAAATCCATCTCATTAAGAATTACCTTTTTTAGTGCATCATCACTGCTATTGACGCAATAAACCTCTATCGAAACATTTTGATCCTTTTTTTTAACATTTACTATTTGAGGAAGTAAAAAGCGATCACAATATTCATCTAATCCACAAACGCGAATGATTTGTTTTTCACCTTTAGATTCCTCCATTTTCCTTTGTAGAGTAAACAGTTCATTTAATATATTTTTTGAATGCTCATATAGAATTTCACCAGATTTAGTTAACTTTTTTCGATTGTCTACTCTCTCAAAAAGAGGTAAGCCAATCTCATCTTCTAGTTGCTGTAGATGTTTTGAAACAGTAGGTTGTGAGTAATTAAGACGCATAGCTGCTTGTATTAAATTTTGTTCTTCTACTACAATTTGAAATGTCTGAAGGTGTCTAATTTCCACTAAATAACAACCTTTCCTGTTTATTTTGGCAGCTATATATTATATAAAAAGATTATATAGTGATAACTGAATTATTTTAATAGAAATATAACACGAAATATTAAAAATAGTAATATTGAATATTCTTTTTTTGAATATCAGTGATCAATAATTAGGATAAAATGAAAGCGTTGACAAATTTAAATATTTTCAAA
The DNA here is from genome assembly GCF_042885655.1 of Psychrobacillus sp. NPDC058041. Taxonomy (NCBI): domain Bacteria; kingdom Bacillati; phylum Bacillota; class Bacilli; order Caryophanales; family Bacillaceae; genus Psychrobacillus; species Psychrobacillus sp. NPDC058041. The sequence goes on along the minus strand of NZ_JBHVRO010000005.1, from coordinate 99,690 downwards.
ATTCAATTTTAATTGGAAGGATGATTACAACTCAGATTGTTTAAAGAGTTAATTCATAGTAGGACAAGTTGATTTTTACATAAACGATAAAGGAGTGTTAAGTTTGAGTACTGCTAAACCATTAAATGTTGAAGAAAGCACTGAAAAGAAAAAAAAGAAAAAAGGCGGGTTAAGTGCCTACGTTCTGATGTTTTTAATTATTGCCACTATTACTCTGTTAACCTATGTGATACCTGCGGGTCAATACGAGAGACATGAGGAAAATGGCAGAACCATTATAGACCCTACAAAATTTGAATACGTAGAAAAAACTCCTGTAGGATTACTAGACATGTTTAATTCTTTTCACCATGGTATGGTAAACGGCGCTCCGATTATCCTATTTGTTTTACTATTTGGCGGTGCACTTGGGATTATGCAAGCTACAGGATCCATTGATGCTTTAATTAGATTTACTGTGCAAAAATTTGGTTCAAGAAAAAAATTGATTATTCCTGTTATGGTGTTACTTTTTTCATTACTTGGTACGCTAATTGGATCGGCTGAAGACTCCTTGGTCTATATTGCAATCATTGCTCCGATGGCTATTGCATTAGGCTTTGATGCGTTAACAGGCCTTGCGATTGTTTTTCTTGGGATGCTAGGTGCTGGATTTACATCAGGAATTACGAACCCTTTTACAATTGGAGTTGCTCAAACAGTAGCTGAACTTCCTATGTACTCAGGAATTGGCTTACGTATTGGGATTTACGTTGTTTTTTATATTTTGTCAGTTGTCTACATTTGGAGACATGTTAATAAGATAGAAAAAAATCCGGCATTAGCCGTATACGGGAAGTTTAACCCAAACGAAAGCGTTAAGTTTGAAAACAATTTCAAGTTGGGTAAAAGACATGCGATTTCGCTTTTAGTCTTTTTAGGCTGCTTTATTGCCCTTATCTATGGTGTTATTAGTCTTGAATGGTATATCAGTGAAATAGTAGGAGTTTTCTTACTAGGTGCCATTGTTATGGCGCTTATTGGAAAACTTTCTGGAAATGAAATTACAGATGCATTTTTAAAAGGTTGTTCTGAAATGATTCCAGGTGCGATGATAATTGGTGTTGCGAATACAATTCTAGTCGTTCTTACATCCGGTCAATTATTAGATACTATATTACATACTGCCTCTGGTTTACTTGGCGGCCTACCGCCTAGCGTTACAGCCATAGGAATGGCGGTTGTAAATTTCTTTATCCATTTCCTTGTTCCATCTGGAAGCGGACATGCATCCTTAGTTATGCCTATTATGGCACCGTTAGCAGATTTAGTCGGTGTAACGAGACAAACTGCTGCGTTTGCTACTGTAATGGGTGGAGGAGTTTCTAATTTAATTATTCCAACAGGTGGCGTGCTACTTGCGGCTCTTGGTATGATGGGAATTCCTTATTCCAAATGGGCAAAATGGATATTGCCATATGTTCTTATTCAGGTTGTAATTGTTGTAATCTTTTTAATCATTGCTCAAGCTATTAATTATGGTCCGTTTTAATAAAAAGAATCATAAAGAAGTGAGTTCCTTCTGCTGAATGAAGTTAAATAAATAATATTTTCTAAAGAGGTGAATGTATTGGATTATCGTGATGCTCTATCAAAAATTATTGAAGAGAAACGACATAAATTGATTGCAGTAAGTGATCAAATTTGGGACTATGCTGAAACAGGCTTTGAAGAGTTTCAATCAGCAGAATTATTATGTAAAACTTTAGAAGAAGAAGGTTTTACTGTTGAAAAAGGTGTAGGAAATATCGATACCGCCTTTATCGGCAGCTTTGGGACAGGGAAACCGATTATTGCTGTATTAGGTGAATTTGATGCCTTGACTGGTCTAAGCCAAGTTGGTGGTGAAACTGAGTATAATCCAGTAATACCAAATGGCAATGGGCATGGCTGTGGACATAATCTACTTGGTACAGGTGCATTAGCAGCTGCAATTGCGATCCGTCATTATTTAGAAGAAAACAATCTAGAAGGAACGGTTCGTTACTACGGGTGTCCTGGAGAAGAAATTGGTAGCGGAAAAACCTTTATGGTAAGAGAGGGACTATTTGATGATGTAGATTTTGCTGTATGCTGGCATCCATGGTCTCGAAATGCCGTTTGGTCCATGTCATCACTTGCCTGTTATGAAGTTTCCTTTAGATTCAGAGGAAAAAGTGCTCATGCCGCTGCTAGCCCATATCTTGGAAGAAGCGCACTTGATGCAGTTGAACTAATGAATGTGGGTGTAAACTATTTACGGGAACATATTATTCCTGAAGCAAGAGTTCATTACGCTATAACTAATACAGGTGGATTTTCACCAAATGTCGTTCAAGAAAAGGCAGATGTATTATATTTTATTCGAGCACCACGTGTATCCCAAACAGAAGAAATCTATCAACGCATTTGTGATATTGCAAGAGGCGCTGCTCTTATGACCGGAACACAATTAGAAATAGACTTTGCTTCTGCTGCCGCTGATATATTGCCAAATAATACATTAGAAAAAGTAATGCATGATAACTTTGTTGCTTTAGGCGTTCCTCAGTATGATGAAAAGGAAGTCCAATTTGCAAAGGCTATTAGAGCAACTCTATCTGAGGCAGATAAAAGAGAAGATATTAAGGCCAATAAAGAACTAGAAGGAAAAGATTTAGCGGACGTCATTGATCCATTTATTCCTTCAAATGGGGTATTGCCAGGCACAACTGATGTTGGCGATGTGAGCTGGATTGTCCCTACCGTACAATGTTTGGTAGCGTGTGAACCAGTCGGAACTCCGCTTCATACTTGGCAGGTGGTTTCAACTGGAAAAACCTCAATTGCTCATAAAGGAATGCTTCATGCTGGTAAAGTCATGGCAGCAACTGCAATTGAAGCCCTGCATAACCCTGATATTCTTGAAAAAGCGAAGCTAGAATTAATTGAACAACGAAATGGTGAAGACTATGTGTCACCCATTCCGCCTGAAGTTAAAAAGTATAAACTTCAGACAGTACAAAAATAGATTAAAAAGCTTATAAATCCTGTTGCATTATACATACACCACTTGATCTTAAGTGGTGTATTTTTTTCGTTTGCCCTGTATGTCTATCGCTAGGTGGTTCATATTTTTAACAACGATTAAAATTTCGAAGAGGATGTAATCGTTATATGAAAATATGTGCAAAGTGTCAGAAAGCATTTGAATGGGATGTATTTGGATAGGAATTTATAAGTACGAAAATGTCTATTAGATTTTGAGCTTCAAAGAGAGTATATTAGTAATATTATTAGGCATCTAATTCATAGCGAACAGCACGAAAATAGAATGGAGGAATATATATGTATAGCTTCAAGAACGATTACAGCGAGGGAGCGCATCCTAGAATTTTACAGGCTTTAGTAGATTCAAACTTTGTACAAGAAGAAGGTTATGGAGGCGATAGCTTTACTCAAAAAGCAATCGAGCTTTTGAAATCGAAATTAGGGAGACAGGACGTTGATATACACCTACTATCGGGAGGAACCCAAACAAATTTAACGGCAATTTCCGCTTTTCTTCGACCGCATGAAGCGGCGATCGCTGCTAGTACAGGTCATATTTTTACGCATGAAACAGGTGCAATTGAAGCTACTGGACATAAAGTCATATCGGTAGAAACGAAAAATGGAAAACTAAATCCTACTCTAATAAAAGAAGTTTTGGACCTACATACAGATGAACATATGGTAAAACCAAAGTTGGTTTACCTATCAAATTCAACAGAAATAGGCTCTATCTACATTAAGAGTGAACTGACGGATTTAAGCGATTTTTGTAAAGAGCATAATCTTATATTATATATGGATGGTGCAAGACTCGGGTCAGCGTTGTGCTCCCATGAAAATGACTTGAAGTTAAGTGACATCTCGACACTTGTAGATGCTTTCTATATTGGTGGGACTAAGAATGGCGCTCTTTTAGGCGAGGCATTAGTCATTTGTAGAAATTCATTAAAAGAAGATTTTCGTTTTCATTTGAAGCAAAAAGGAGCTCTTCTAGCAAAAGGGAGACTATTAGGTATTCAATTTTATGAACTGTTCCGGGATGATTTATTTTTTGAATTGGCTCAGCATGCGAATAAGATGGCAGCCATTCTTAGGGAAGCATGTAACAATGCCAATTTTTCATTTTTGACCCATTCTCCATCCAATCAAATCTTTCCGATATTACCGAACGAACTGATTGCGGAGCTTCAAAAAAATTACTCGTTTATCGTATGGGAAAAGATTGATTCCACACACTCTGCGATTCGATTAGTAACATCATGGGCAACAAAAGAGGAAGAAGTAAGAGCATTTGTTGAGGAAATAAAGAAGAATATATAGATAAAAATGTCCCTGTGTGAAACACAATTCTGAATAGTGTCTGACACAGGGACAAAAACAATTCACTTTGCTATTTCAAACAGATGAAACTTCAAACCATATGGATCTGCAATCATCACGCTCTTTTCAGCGAACTTCTTCGTAATAACACAATTATTTTCTAATAGAAGATTCATAGCCGCTTCAAATTCCTCTACAGCAAATTCAAAGAATGTATTGTTTTCCGTGCTTTCTTCAAGGAAGAAGTTAGTACCACTCATTGAAAACTTTGTTTCCTTCTCTAAAGTTTGTTCACTTTTCATCCCTAAAATGTTCTCATAGAATTCAACGGCATTAGGATAATCGGTAACACCTACTGCAATATTGTTTGTTAATTGGAATAGGGAGCGACTGTTTAAATTCTGTTTGGCAACGACATCATTTGAACCGGATGGAAGTAAATCAAACAATGGCCAAGTCAAACAAAAATCGTCGCCAGGTCCAAATGGTGCTTGTGCAATTAAATAAATATTACCCTCGTTATCTTTACGGAAAGTGGACACGCCGGGATGGTGATACTTCCCATTTTGAAAGCCCATATCTTCTGTAAAAGTACTCTCTTTTGTTGAAATCATAGGAAACTGCCATTTCCGGCTTGCTGAAAAATCCTCTTGCACTTCAGGTGTATCTGGAGAAGCTAAAACGAAGCCCGCTTTGGCAATTAAATGATGAAACACACCATTAATTCCGTCCGCCCACATGGTGCAGTAAGAACAACCTTTTCCCATATTATGAACGACAATTAATTCCTTCTTGTTGCCAAACAACTCACATAAGGTAGTTTGCTGATGAGTGGATGTAGTGAATTCATAATTATGAACAACTCTTTCTGGTACGGACATTCTTAGCTCCGTAAGTTTTTTTTTCTTCTCAAGAATTTCATTTTGAAGCGCTTCAATTTGGGATTTTAAATCGGACGACATAAGATTCAGCTCCTTTTCGAATACTATACTTATTCACTAACGCATAACCTTTTTCCTTCATAAAACGATCTCTTGTGGTAGAAACAAATTAGAGGAAAATAAATATGTTTGATTATTCAAGAACAACTAAAAAGATTGTGCTTAATATGTCTGCTTAAGTTTCTTAATAGTATAGGATGGTCAACGGGGATTGAAATTTGGAGTTCTCGCAGAGGAGAGATTGGGGAAATGTAGGAGTAAAATGAATAAGTAGATATCGCTACCTGACACGAGTAGTAATATCTACTTATCTATGTTTCTTAGTTTCATTATTAATCTAAAGTCTCCCCTATGCGACAACTGTTTGTAGTAATAGCTTCAATAACTCATCTAATGTTTCTGGTAGTTGCACTGGTAAACCTATTGGACTCTTCATTTCTATTCCTCCTTGAATCTCGTATTCTATTACTAATATAGTCAATCTAGTTCGAGTTTATACATAAAATTTGAAGAAAATATTAAAAAATTTGATAATCTCTTAAAAAAGATTATCAATTTAAATTACTTAGATTTCTACTCAAATCTATTTCTTCATTTTCTTCACTGCTTCTCTTCTACTATTCATCCTAGAGATTACTTTTCCACGCTAAATCTATAGTCTCAGAGATGTGAATTCAGTATTTAAAATCATCTGGGGTGGAACAGAAGAGAAATATCTATTTGACGTTTCCACAAGTATTCTATATCATAAAAAGGTACCCGAACTTAATCGGGAGAGGTTCATAGCTCATACCCTCTATAAAAAACTATGGATACATGACTATTCGCCATGTCCATATTTGGACGTGGCTTTTTTGTTTTTATCCTCATAAGTTTGCAATAGAATGTTTGTAGATACCTCTTTTGAAAAGTGCTGGGAAACTTTTTAATGGGAGGTTTTTTTATGTCTGGAAGAAGTCATGAAGAAGGTTTAAAGGATTTAACATTGTTAGGTAATCAAGGTACACAGTATTCATTTGATTATGCACCAGAGGTATTGGAGTCGGTAGATAGTCTTCATTCTAATCGTGATTACTTCGTGAAATTTAATTGTCCAGAATTCACTAGTTTATGCCCGATTACTCAACAGCCTGATTTTGCAACGATGTATATTTCGTATATACCGGATAAAAAAATTGTAGAAAGTAAATCTCTAAAATTATATTTATTTAGTTTTAGAAACCATGGTGATTTCCATGAAGATTGCGTCAACATCATCATGGACGATTTAATTAAGCTACTTGATCCAAGGTACATAGAGGTTTGGGGAAAATTCACACCACGTGGGGGAATTTCCATTGATCCATGGTGCAACTATGGAAAACCAGGTACCAAATACGAAGAGATGGCAAATTTCCGTTTGATGAACCATGATCTGTACCCAGAAAAAATAGATAATCGATAATTGAGAAATTGAATAGTCCACATGCGAAGAAAGAGGTTTTTAGCTACCCTCTTTAAAAAACTAAGAAGAAAACAGCATTCTTTTTAGGGTGCTGTTTTCTCGTTATAAGGGAGTTTTACAGATGAAGCAGGAAAAAGCAATTATTGTGTTTAGTGGAGGTCAGGACAGCACGACTTGTCTGTTCTGGGCAAAAGAACGTTTTAAAGAGATAGAGGCAGTGACTTTTGATTATGGTCAAAGGCATAGCCTTGAAATTGAATGTGCGAAGGAGATAGCAAGGGAACTCGGTATCAAGCATCATATTCTTGATATGTCGCTCTTGAATCAGCTTGCACCGAACGCATTAACAAGGAATGACATAAAGGTAGAAGACGGTGAAGAAGGTGAACTACCATCGACTTTTGTTCCTGGACGAAATCTGCTCTTTCTTTCATTTGCTGGAGTTTTAGCGAGCCAAGTAGGAGCAAAGCATATCGTGACTGGAGTTTGTGAAACAGATTTTAGTGGATATCCTGATTGCCGAGATATTTTTGTTAAATCCTTGAACGTATCGTTAAATTTAGCTATGGACGATACCTTTGTTATTGATACGCCACTGATGTGGTTGAACAAGGCACAGACATGGGAACTTGCCGATCAACTTGGGGCGCTTGAATTTGTTCGAGAAAGAACATTGACCTGCTATAACGGTGTAATAGCAGATGGCTGCGGTGAATGCCCAGCTTGTAAGCTCCGCAAAAAAGGGCTTGATGAGTATTTAAGCTTCAAGAAGGAGTCTTAAGGCATGTCTGATTTTAGAATTGTCGAGAAGCTCCAAAAAATAGAGGAAGACATTCAAAGCAGTCAATTGAGCTATCATTCCAAGCGTATTCTCGTGAGTAAGGAATTTACCTTTGATGCTGCTCATCATTTACACAACTATGAGGGGAAATGTAAAAACCTTCATGGCCATACGTATCGTGCCGTTTTAGGTTTGAGTGGATACACGGATGAACGTGGTTTGATGATTGATTTTGGCGATATAAAAGAAATATGGAAGCAAAAAATAGAGATTTATTTGGATCATCGCTATTTAAATGAAACCCTTCCACCGATGAATACGACAGCAGAGAACATCGTTGTTTGGATCTATCAAAAGCTGGTAGAGGCACTGCTTGATTACCAACGAAATAATGGGGCACGTGTAGAATTTGTCAGATTGTATGAAACTCCGACAAGTTATGCGGAAGCGAGACGGGAGTGGATGGAAGTTGAGTAAGGTACCCGTTATGGAGATTTTTGGACCAACGATTCAAGGCGAAGGAATGGTAGTGGGCCAGAAGACAATGTTTGTGCGAACTGCCGGTTGTGACTACTCCTGTTCCTGGTGTGACTCATCGTTTACGTGGGATGGCAGCGGTAAACACCTTATTGTCCAAATGACAGCAGAAGAGATTTGGTCTGAGTTGAAACGTCTTGGAGGCAGTGGTTTTTCATTTGTTACGATTTCTGGTGGAAATCCAGCACTCCTTCGAAATTTGGAAGCACTCATAGCTATTTTAAAAGAAAACGAGATAAAGATCGGAGTGGAGACACAAGGAAGCAAATGGCAGGATTGGCTGTATGATATCGATGAATTGACGATTTCACCAAAGCCCCCTAGTTCAGGAATGACCACGGACTTTACTATGCTCTCTGATATTATCGGCAAACTTAAAAATAGAAACAGTGGGCAGCATATATCCCTCAAAATAGTCGTTTTTAATCAAAAGGATTATGATTATGCCAAACAAATTCACCTTCGATACCCGACGATTCCTTTTTATCTTCAGGTCGGTAATGATGATATCACGACGACTGACAATCCCCAGTTGATCGGCCATTTATTAGAAAAATATGAAGAGCTGATAGACTGGGTAATTGCGGATGATGAATTAAGAGATGTCAAAGTACTTCCACAGCTACATGCCCTTGTTTGGGGAAATAAAAGAGGGGTTTAGTGGTCTACAACAAAACTGTATTTAAATTTACTTGAGGAGCAACATCATGAGAATACTATTCTATTTAATATCGATTGTCACCGCTAATGTGGTAACTGCAGCATTTGCACCATTACATCTTGGAATGTTTATCATTCCTATGGGAACTCTTCTGATCGGAGCGACTTTTATTCTCCGAGATCTTGTACAAAATAAACACGGGAGAGCAAAGACATACTTGTTTATTATTACAGCTTTGGCATTATCCGCGTTAGTTTCATTCATACTTGGGGACACATTATTAATTGTGGTGGCATCGGCACTTTCATTTGTTGTCTCTGAGACAGCTGACACAGAGATCTATACACGATTAAAACTACCAATGGCTTGGCGTGTTTTCTACAGCGGAATCGTTGGAGGATTTCTTGATTCTGTTATTTTCGTCATAATCGGCTTGAGTCCGCTTGGAGCCAACATACTGCCTTGGGAAGCTGTACCAGCTGCTATTTTTGGACAAATTATGGTGAAAACTATTATTCAAATGTTCGGTGCACTGATTTGGAATCAAGTTCATGTAAGTAAGGCAAGACGTCTTATTTCAGAATAATTGTATGAAAAAGACCTATTCACATTGAATAGGTCTTTTCATATTGAATTCGAAAAGTGTCTAACAGAAAGTCAGATCAGCGCTTAAATCTCTCCCAAAACACCTTTAACTAATTCAACAAATTTAACTCTTACTTTACCAGCAACTTCAATTACTTCGTCGTGATTTAAAGGCTGATCTAATATTCCACATGCCATATTCGTTAAGCAAGAAATACCTAGTACTTTCATATTTGCGTGAGTTGCAACAATCGCTTCTGGTACTGTCGACATACCTACAGCGTCTGCTCCTAATGTGCGGATCATACGGATTTCAGCAGGAGATTCGTAGGCTGGGCCACTCCACCAAGCATACACACCTTCTTGTAAGGACATGTTTTGTTCGTTCGCTACTTTAGTTGCGATATTACGTAGATCCTTATTATACACTTGGGATAAATCAGGGAAACGAGTTCCTAATTCATCATTATTTGGTCCCATTAACGGATTAGTTCCAACTAAATTAAGATGATCCGTAATTAACATCAAATCTCCTGGGTTAAAACTTGTATTAACAGCTCCACATGCATTTGTAATAATTAAATTTTCTATTCCTAGTGCTTTCATTACACGTACTGGAAAGGTTACTTCATCTAATGAATATCCTTCATAATAATGAAAACGACCTTTCATAGCCGCTACGATCTTACCATTCAATTCTCCAATGACAAGTTCGTTTGCATGTCCAATAGCTTCAGACTTTGCAAAGTGAGGAATTGCGCTATAAGGAATTTGGACAGGATTCTTTATTTCATCCGCGAGTGTTCCTAAACCTGAACCAAGGATTAGTCCAATCACAGGTTGGTAATCGGTCTTGCTCATAATAAAATCTTTAGCTTCTAAAATATCTTGCATGTTGTGCATCAATAATTCCTCCTTGAAACGTAAAAACAGTTTAACAATAAAATTTTACGGGAGAGAAGGAGTATTGTAAAGAAAACTTCATAAATATCTCTTATATAGAAAGGGTTTGTGACACTTTTTCCAGTTTGAAATATTTATGATTTAGAGGGAGTTCCAAAGGAGGTATAGTCTGTGGTTGTGCAAGTACCTAAGTAATACAAAATAGCCCTCCAATCGAGCAGTCTCGGTCGGAGGGTTACTTATAAAATTATTCTAAAAATCCTTAAACCCCAAATCTCTGTCTATATCCGCACTTCCTACACATTTCTTCCACAGCTTCTCTTCGCGTAAACCCGTCGTAAAGAGCATTTGCTCGTTCTCCCTCTACAATTTCAGAGAAAGAGGTTTTATTGATATTCCCGAGATTAATCACGCCTTCACCGTCTAAACAACAAGGGACAACGGTTCCATCCACAAGAATGGCTGCTTGACTGCGAAGGGCATGACAAAATCCTTTTCCGTCATCCTCTGGTGCGAGTAAACTAGGCCATTGGAATTCGTGGTCTTGGTTAATATAGATTCGCTCTGCAATTTTAATCCCACTGCCTGGCACTACTTTTTCTTCAATCTTGTAATCTAGGTCAAATTCTTTTTCCAAGATTTCTAATGTCTCTTGGTTTCTTCTTTTATCTTCATTCGTTGCATTTTCTCGTTGAAGATTCCATAATCGGAAGGAAATAATGACACCTTGTTCTGCCGCTTCTTTGGCAAACTCTAGAATGGTGGACAAATATTGCTCTCGATTAGTTGATCCTTCATGTCCATCAAAACTATGAAGGGAGAAGTTCATTTGACGTAGCGCAGGTTTACCTAATAACTTATGTCTATTTTTCTTAATAAGAGTTCCGTTTGTCGTTATATTTACTTTAAATTCTTTGGCATGAGCAGCATCTAACAATTGATCGATTCTAGGATGGAGAAGAGGCTCTCCCTTCACATGAAGATAAATATACTTCGTATGAGGTCTAATCTGGTCTAATATGTTATTAAATGCATCTAATTTGATAATATTCGCCTTTCTACTTGTGGGAGGGCAGAAGCTACATGCAAGATTACATACACTTGTAATCTCGATATACATTTTTTTGAATGTTTTCAAGGTTTATTCACCGTTCCAGTTCTGATTTATTAAAATGACTACACTCATTTTAACAGATTACATACTTTATTGAGCATATTGTTTTAGGTTTTCAGTGCGAAAGAATAAGTACATGAAAAAACCTGCCTCCGAAAGAAGTCAGGTCTACTCATTTGCTATTAAAATTCGATTTTGTCTGGATCTGGGCCAATGCGTTCATTTGTTGCGATTGCATCTATAGCGGCTTGATCTTCCGAAGATAATTCAAAGTCAAATACGTTTAAGTTCTCTTGAATACGACTTGGTGTCACTGATTTTGGTAAGGCCACGTGACCTGATTGCAAATGCCAGCGAAGTACGATTTGGGAAGGTGTTTTTTCGTATTTATTCGCCAATTCATGGAACAAGTCGATCTCCATGAATTTCCCTTGCATCAATGGGCTCCATGCTTCAACATGAATACCTTCGCCTTTCAAATACGCTACGAAATCTTTTTGAGGCAACTGAGGGTGCAACTCGATTTGATTGACCATCGGCGTCATTAAACCGGCTTCCTTCAATTGTTCCAGATGATGCTGCTTGAAGTTAGATACCCCAATTGCTTTTACTTTTCCTTCTTCATATAACTCTACCAGTGCTCGGTAAGCTTCTACTATACCATCCACTGGCCAGTGCAATAAGCATAGGTCTAGGTAATCGGTATGTAAACGGTCCAACGATTCTTGGAACGCCTCTTTTGTACGCCCAGCACGAATGTCGTCATTCCAAATTTTAGACGTTAGGAATATGTCCTCACGTGCTACGCCAGAAGCAGCGATACCTTTTGCAACACCTTCCTCGTTCTTATAAACGGCTGCAGTATCAATATGGCGATAACCTACACGTAAAGCTTCTTCAACTGCCCCCGGCGCCTCTGTGTCGTTATCAACTCGCCAAACTCCAAAACCAATTTGTGGTATTTTAATGCCATTACTAAGTGTAATAAAATCCATGTATCTCTCCCCTTTCTTTGATTTTATATTACCATTTGCCGGTTTTATAAACCAATAAGATGTATCTACTAAAATAATAATAATTCTATTAATGTATTGATAAGAAAGGTGACCGCTCATTATGTCATTAGAAATAATTCGAAACGATATTACGAAAATACGAGTCGATGTTATTGTAAATGCAGCGAGTATTTCCCTTCAAATGGGGGAGGTGTGAGTGGTGTAATTTTTAGCACAGCTGGTGCCAAACAATTGCAAGAAGCGTTGGACAAAGCCTTGTATGAATTACGGATACCAATTGCCAGCAGAAAAGAAGACAAAGAAAAAAACTCAGAATCCATAAATAGATTCTGAGTTTTTATTAAAGATGACCCCTACGGGATTCGAACCCGTGTTACCGCCGTGAAAGGGCGGTGTCTTAACCGCTTGACCAAGGGGCCCAAACATCTGGCGGAGAAGGAGGGATTTGAACCCTCGCGCCGGTTACCCGACCTACACCCTTAGCAGGGGCGCCTCTTCAGCCGCTTGAGTACTTCCCCGTATGAATTAAGCTTTAGCTCATAGAAGGAGCTAAAGCTTAATTATAATGTAAGCGGGTGAAGAGAATCGAACTCTCATCATCAGCTTGGAAGGCTGAGGTTTTACCACTAAACTACACCCGCAAGAATGGTGGCTCAGGACGGAATCGAACCGCCGACACAAGGATTTTCAGTCCTTTGCTCTACCGACTGAGCTACTGAGCCTCTACGATTTACGCTAAGCTGCGCATTTCTTCGTCAGCTGCATGCTTATCCTAAATCTAAAAAATAATAAATGGCGGTCCCGACCGGGATCGAACCGGCGATCTCCTGCGTGACAGGCAGGCATGTTAACCGCTACACCACGGGACCATTTGGTTGCGGGGACAGGATTTGAACCTGTGACCTTCGGGTTATGAGCCCGACGAGCTACCGAACTGCTCCACCCCGCGACAATAATATACTTAGTAAAGTAATAATAACATAAACTAACAACAAAAAATTATATTTTCGAAAATAATTTAAAAAATGGAGGAGGAAGAGGGATTCGAACCCCCGCGCGGTATGACCCGCCTGTCGGTTTTCAAGACCGATCCCTTCAGCCAGACTTGGGTATTCCTCCAATATTGTTTAGCTAATAACTAATTATTAGCGACAAGATATATTATAAAACGTTTTGCATAAAAAAGGCAATACTTTTTTAAAAAATAGTATTAAAAGAATAAACACAAAATATTTCATTATCTAATTAACTGCAGTCTTAACCTAAAAAATATACCTCCAATTCTATTGGAGGTACTGATAAAACTCTAAATTAGTTTTTTTGCAAGTAACTACTCGTTGAATTATACCTTTGTACAAAAGTTATTAACTGATATATTAATCGTTTATAATTTCATCATATCCAATCAAATTATCTACATGGCTCGCAATCATCGCAATAATTGTATTAACCTCTTCTTTTTTAAATGAAAAAGTACTTTCATCTTCAATAAGTTCCGTATCTTCTACCAAAATTCGGTTGACCCTTCGGAGAACTCCATCTCCGTTTGCACTATCTATTCCAAATTGATAGGTCACCTCTATCTTATCTTCTATGTGAAAAGCTGTAACCTCAGGGGTTTCCCATTCAACATCTATTTCTTCAAGCGTGACTTCTTCATCAAGAACTTCATATTCATTGCTATTTTCATCTACATAAAATACTTCATCCATATCATCCATAAATTCATGAAACATTTCATGAACAGCTTCGACTACATCGGTAATATCCTCCAAAATAATTCTTGTAGGCTGTTGGAGAGTCACATCGAAGCTTTCAACATAAAACTCTTCATTATATGGGTCAAATAGAAGTGTGCAAAAGTAATCTCTTTCATCTTCTTCGGTACCGACAAAAAATTCTATTCGCGGATGTTTTGACCCACGATTGATATTCATATGGCCAACTTGGTCATACTTTTCACAAATGGATTCCAAATTATCCTGTAGCTCTCCCGTTACCCTGTTAAACCATTCCAAGGTCATGTCATTACCGCCTTTTTTCTTTTTTTTTTCCTCATTTAGGTTGTCCTATTTTGGTACGTTTATTACATGTTATTTTTTTTATTCTCCAGAAAAGGATAGTTTTAATTAGATTGGGGACGCTATATTTTGTGCGACCTTATTAAAAAGAAGGAGGAATAAAAGTGCCACGAAACAACCCAAAACCGGATGATCGATCAGATAATGTTGAAAAGTTACAAGAGATGGCGAAAAATACAATTGGAAACATGGAAGCCGCTGAAGAAACCATGGCTTTCCTGGATGGTGATGAAAAAGAAGTACTGAGACAAAAAAATGAACGTCGTAAAAAGAGTCTGGAAGGTTTTAGACAAGAAATTTTAGATGAAGCTGCAGCACGCAAAAATGGCTATTCTGGCGATCATTAATATACTTTGAAAAGATTTAGAAAGAATAATTTATGCCATCAACCTAGTGTTGATGGTATTTTTTCATGACGTAATTACCATAAAGAGAATTGATTTCCGCCTCTATCAACAGTCCTAATCCTCAAAAACCTACCGGTAAGAAGTAGCCAATGTTTTTCTGCAAGGAGTAAACGCAAGAGCAAATGTCTCGTCTAAAGCACTTTGGAGGATGTAGTAATATACCTTTCTTTTATTAAATAATCATAGCGAGTTTATTTCTGGACAAACTAAGAAAAAGAAAGTGGCATGAGGTGAAAGTTATGATAATTGAAAAGTCGACTGAGTGGAAAGAGGGATTCATAAAAAGACTGGAAAATCTGGAACCTTGGCAAAATTGGACATTATACAATATGAGCTACGATGTGATGAAAACTAACTTGGTTACAAACTTCACAGGTCTTCAATCTCCGAAATATTTACCCAATTTAACTCCTCTAGTCCATCAATTGGAAGCGGCTGAAACGGTAATTGAAAGGATGAACGGAAAAGCAATTCTTGCAGACGAAGTTGGTCTTGGTAAAACCATTGAAGCTGGTTTGATATTGAAGGAATACCTCATTCGTGGACTTGTAAAAAAAGCGTTAATATTAGCCCCTGCTTCACTTATCAATCAATGGGTAGAAGAAATGAATTATAAATTTTACATTCCTGCGATTCCTTATAAAAAAAATACTCCAATAGATTATTACGATATAGTTGTCATGAGCATGGATACGGCTAAAAAAAGCCCACATAAGGAACTCATTTATGCACAGGAATACGACATGATTATTATCGATGAAGCACATAAACTAAAAAATCATAAAACAAAAATTTACGAGTTTGTTCAAAGCTTGAAGAAGAAGTTTTGTTTGTTGTTAACTGCTACTCCGATTCAAAACGATGTATTCGAGCTATTTTATCTCATATCCTTGTTAAAACCAGGGCATCTAGGTAATTATGAGACGTTCCAATCCTCTTTCTCTGCAAGTAAACACAACTTAGAGCATGATGATTATTTGAAAGAATTGGTTAATCAAGTCATGGTACGAAATAGAAGGCAGGACACGGAAGTTGAATGGACAAATCGTCGTGTTCAAATTATTCCAATAGAATTTACTGAAAAAGAAAGAGAAGTTTATGATCTAATATTAAATCTAAAAAATGTTTCATCCATTTTTTCAGGCGCCTTCTCCATGATTACGCTGCAAAAGGAAATGTGTAGCAGTAAAGAAGCCACATATTTGACTTTAAACAAAATGCGACAAAACTGTGTTGAGCCTAATGAAATTGAATACGTAGAAGGGATTATTCAAAAGTTGATGGCACTGGAAATAAATTCGAAAGCGGAAAAAGTATTTGAAATTATTTCTCATGCAAATGATAAAGTCATTATTTTCACTGAATATAAAGCCAGTCAAGCTTATTTACAGTGGTACTTAAATTCAAAAGGAATTTCAAATGTTCTTTTTAATGGACAATTTAACAAAAATAAGCGAGATTGGATGAAGTATCTATTTAAAGAACGTGCCCAAGTACTAATTGCAACTGAAGCAGGAGGGGAAGGGATTAACCTTCAATTTTGTCACCATGTTATAAACTATGATTTACCTTGGAATCCAATGAAGTTAGAACAACGTATTGGACGTGTACACCGTTTAGGTCAAGAGCATGACGTTCATATATACAATTTAGCAATTGATAACACAATTGAAAAAGACATATTGGATTTGCTTTACGTTAAAATTGATGTTTTTGAAAAAGTAGTGGGTGAGTTAGATGATATTTTATCAGCATTCAAAAAAACTATTTGAGGAGGATAAACATGTACCCACAACAAGTTCACGGCTATTTACAAAAATTCTTTGAGGAAAATAATTGCCATATTTTAAACAATAATGAGAACTACATGACCATCCAACTAACAATTGATATGGATAAAAAAATTATGAATCGTCCTTATTATTGGCAGTACTTAGAAAGTACAAATGGCGTTCCTAGCCCAGCTCAATTAACTTTAATCACTGATCAAAATAAAATGAAGGATGATATTAAGGGGGAAGTCGTGCACTTTGGTTCCCCTCGTCTTAGTCAACTGTTTTTGGTGACTAAAGAATTAGGTTCCTTTGTCCAAATGTTTGAGAAGATAGGAGAGCTTGAGACTAATGTTATTTTAACCCCTTGGCTAGGGGTGAATTACAAAGTTTCGTATTATAGCGACCAAACGAAAGAAATGGTTTATTCTTTAGGGATAAATTTAATAAGAGGGGAAATTATAGATGGATTCCATGAATCATTAAGTCAAGTGGAGTTGGATGCAATTATGACCGGAGATGCATTTCAATTACCGTTTATTATTAAGCCAGTCCGCGGATTAGAGCGATTAGATGAGGTGATTGAAAATATCATACAAAAAGATGATCATTCTTGGGCTGAAGAGGCAAAAAGTAGATGGAAAAAGGATTTGGAAGTACTAGAGTACTTCTATGAAGGTATTGAAAATAAGCCAGAATGTTATGAGTTGGAGAAAATGGCATTAGAAGAACAATACAAACCGAAAATTAAGCTTGAAATTATTAACGGTGGATTATTTTATAAGAGATAGGATGGGGTCCTTCTATTTAGGTAAGAAAATTTACTACGCTGCATTGTCGAGCTCGCCTAATCTAGGGTCAAAAGAAAAAATAAGGGAATCGGATGATCAGAGGGTGACAATCGGATGATCAGAGTGCATAATCGGATGATCTAGGGTGATTATCGGATGATCGGCACATAAAATTGGATACTTGTCGAAGTGGCACCCAAGACAGGTCATACAGTCATTGCAACATGATGTTCAATGACTGTATGTTCTGCATTGTAGTTAACGCTTCTTTCGCACCAAAAATTATTTCGTATTTGGTAATAGTCTATTCAATAGGATTGCTGCTATAGCAGCTGTTGCTACAGGTGAATTGAATAAATATTGTAACACGGTTGGTAACGAGTATAGAAAATCTTTGGGTATTAATGTTAAAGCTAATGTTAAAATCATTGGTACTGCGATGACATACATTTCTTTTTCGCCTATTTTTTCGTTTTTCATTACTTTCAGACCGCTAATCGCAATCACACCACAAACGATTACGAAAACACCACCAATAACAGCGGAGGGAACTGCAGAGATTAAAGCAGATAATTTACTTGAAAAACCAAATAATACAAACCATGCACCGGCAGCGATAAAAACACGACGACTAGCAACACCAGTTATGGAAATAATCCCAGCATTAGTTGAGTAACCAGTAACAGGAGTTGTCCCCAATAAGGAAGCGACCAAACACCCAATGCCTTCACCAATAACGCCTCGGTTGATATTTTTTTCCGTTAACGGTTTATCAATTACATTACTTACAGCGAACCATGTACCAGTTGTTTCTGCCATTAGAACAACATATATAACAACCATCGTAATAATTGCAGAGGGGTTAAAAGAAAAAGTAAAATCGACAAAAGGGATTTGTGGCAAGCTAAACCATTTTGCCTCTCCAACAGCAGATAAATTCAGTACTCCCATAAAACTTGCGGCTATACAACCAGCGATAAGTGAGATAATGACAGAAGCAATACGGAAAACTCGACCCTTCTTTCCGAACAAAGACCCTAACATTACACATAAAATGAGCGCAGCTCCTGAAATAAGAGCCAAACATATATTTTGTGCAACAGTAGCACCAGCGGCATTGTAAATATTGTCATTTAATGCAACAGGCATTAAAGAAAGACCGACTACGAAAATAATCGTACCACCAACGATTGTAGGAACAAAAGATGTTATCAGTTTATTGAAAATGCCAGTAAAGCCCAAAATGATTATTAAAACAGAAGCTATTAAACTAGCACCTAAAACAGTACCCCAACCATTTGTACCACCTCCACTAGCTGCATAAATTCCTACGATTGCACCAATAGGAATAAAAGAAGGACCTTGAGCAACAGGTAACTTCATACAGAAATATGTTTGTACAATTGTTGCGATTCCAGCAGCGATAAAAGTAGATTGAATTAGTGCAGTTGATTGTCCAGCTTGTAAGGAGATTAGCATTGCTATGATAAAAGGGACAACGTAAACGTCCATTGCAAGGACATGTTGTAATCCGAGTAAAAGAGATTGACCTAGAGAAACTTTTTCATCTGGCCCAACTGTTAGGCGGTTGTTGTTATTGTTAGTAAGCTTATGTGTTGGCATTTCCATTGTATATGAACACCTCGAAGTTTTTATTTTTGTATTACAATCTTGAATGAACTTTTTCTCCTTGAACCCACACTTCACGAATATTCTCAGGTCGAACAAGATACATTATTTTTTGGAAAACATCATTTAAATCTTCCTTGTCATTAAAAATGGGTAGTTTTGCAGATGTTATTTTGGTATCAATTACTTGAACATCCCAAGTGTAATTTTTTGCTAAACGTCCAATTGGTAAGCTTAAACTTTGACCGCCGCCAGCAGTTGCAAAGTAGAATGCTTCATTTATCGTGATGCGTGAAGCTAGAACGCCTCGCTCATTTGCTGGAAGAGATGGGTTCACCCCATCTTCTAACATTCTTGAGGACATAACAGCTTGTCTAGCATTATCGAAAAGACTCGGTGAAAAGCCACCTGAAATATCTGATCCTAAACCAATCTCCACACCTTTTGAATGTAGATGAGCAATAGGGATAACGCTATTGGCAAAGTAAGCATTAGAAATTGGACAATGAGCAATGGCAGTCCCCGTTTCGACAAATAGATTTGCATCCTCTTCATCTAGAAAATTACAATGTGCCATTATAGACTTATCGCTTAATAGTCCAAAACCATTCAGTGCAAAGGCATCGTTCTTTTGAAACCGCTCTTTAACGTAACCATGAGCCCAGTCACTTTCGCTACAGTGCGATTGAACATAAGTATCATATTTAGCAGCGAGTTCACCTAAACCTTTTAAAGCATCGTCGGTACAGCTTGGAATAAAGCGAGGTGTGACAACTGGGTATACCCCTTGCTTAGTTGTTTTTGCTAATTCTTTAACAGCTAAAATAAATTCTTCCGTATCAACCAATGCAGTTTGCGTATCCGCATCTCGATAAAATGATGGGTTTTGTTCTGGATCATCCATCACAACCTTCCCAACTAGACCGCGTTGGCCTTTTTCTGCACATATTTTAGCTAGTAACAAACTTGCTTCTTTATGAACAGTTGCAAAATAAAGTGCAGTCGTTGTTCCATTTGCGAGCATGGTACTTACTACATCTTCATAAACATTTTTTGCGAAAACTAAATCTGAAAACTTAGATTCTAGCGGGAAAGTATAAGTATTTAGCCAGTCATTAAGTGGAATATCTAATGCTGTTCCGGATTGCGCCCATTGCGGAGCATGAACATGCAAATCGACAAAACCTGGTAAAAAATATTGACCATCAGTTAAACGATGAAAATTTTCTTTTCCTTGATAAGCATCTAGCAAGTCTTGATAGTCTGTATCATCTGGAGCAACTACTTTCTCAATTATTCCGTTGCTATTAATACAGAAAAGATAGTTGTGTAAGAATTCCACTTCTTTTGATGATTTACTAGTAAAAGCAGTTCCTTGAAAAATTTGCGTATATTTCCTCATATATTCCACCTTAATGTTCGTATTTTGAAAACTTATTGGCTATTATAGAGCAAAAAAAATATCTGGTATATATAAAAAACGTATATTTATTTATTTTTTTAAAAAAATGTTTGTGTTTTGTAATATTTTTAGAAAATACTAGATTTTTTGATTACAATTCAAGTTAAATTATTGTAATTTTTAGATTTTTTATATAACTTTTACTCTATTTTAGGTATAATTTGTAGTGGTTTTCATAAGCGAGGTAGGTTTTCGTTAACAATCATTGGCTGAAAAACATAAATGTGGATTTGTAGTGAAACAATTGGAATTAGTAATTATTAGACATGGGCAGTCGGAAGCAGATGTATTAGGAGTACATGAAGGAAGAGCAGATTTTCCTTTAACAGAGCTTGGGGAGCATCAAGCAAAGTTGCTCACTAATTATGTAGCAACCCATTTTCCGCCAAACGTTATTTTAACTAGCCCTTTAATGAGAGCGAAAAGTACCGCTTCCATACTAAAAGAAGGCATTGGATGTGAATTAATTGTAGAGGATGACTTAATGGAATTAAATAATGGTGTACTCGCGGGGCTTTCTAGGGAAGAGGCGGCTATTAAATATCCATTACCCCAGAATGGAAGACCGGTTCATTTACCAATTGAAGACGGAGAGTCAGAATTGGAACTTCGTTTTCGAGCAGAAAGGGTTTTTCATACAATTATTTATGACTATAAAGAATATGAAAGAGTGGCTATTATTTCTCATGGAGGACTAATCTCGCATTTATTAAAAGCGTTTCTTCGACAGCCTAATTCTAGTGATTTTGCATATGCAACAGGTGATACAGGTATTCATTTATTGGAGATTAAAGAGAGTGTGAGAGTTATAAGGTTTCTGAATAGACAAGAACACTTAAACTAAAAAGGGGTGAAATGTTTGATCCTACATACAAGTATTTTAGGTAAGGGAAAACCAGTTGTATTCTTGCATACTGGTTTACAAACAGGGTTAACTGATTTCGAATTCCAAAGAGAGTATTTCAGTAAAAACTATCAAGTTTTTTCACCAGATTTAAGAGGACATGGCCAATCTAAAACGAATTATATTCAAAACTTCTTTGAGGATTGTGCAAAAGATCTATTGGAAACAATAAATTATCATAACCTAAAAACCATTCATTTAGTAGGTTGTTCTTTAGGTGCACTAGTCGCTATTAAATTTGCCAAAATGTATCCAGAGAGAATGAACACATTATCTATTTCTGGAATTATGCCAGTGAGACCAAGTAATTGGTTGGAGATACATGAACAAGATGTGGAATCACAGGCGAATGTACTTAATAGCCAAGAAGTGACTAATTATTTCGATCAATTACATGCATCAGATTGGAAACAATTTATATACAAGGGAAGAGATGAAGGATGGTATCCGTTTGATGATGTAAACGAACTAAAAGAGTTTAACTTTCCAGTTCTTTTTATGGTGGGAGAAGGGAATCAAAATGAAACTATTGGTGCGACTTTACTTCCAAGATTAAATAAAAATGTACATGTTGCCATTATTCCATTTGCTTCGCACTTAGTGCATATAAATCAACCAAAAATATACACGGATGTACTGGAAGAGTTTATAATACAATTTGAATAAGAATCAATAAAAAATAACCCATCCAGCTAAAGGGATTAGCTGAAGGTACTGAAAAAGTGCCTATTATCCGATTTTACGAGACAAGATTGTCCTATAAGTAAGAAAATCGTTGAAACGGCACCCTTCCCGCGGACGTTGCTTCAGTCTCCTCGCTTCACTGCGGGGTCTTCAACTAAAGCTATTCCTGCAGGGGTGTCGCCTTTTTCAACGATTTTCTAGATATTTAAAAGGAGATTGTGGTAATGATTGAATTTATCCTTCTAGAGGACATTGAGAATCTCTAAAGTGACATTTAGAGTACCCTCGAAATGGCTATTAATAGGTAATAACTCATCTGTGCACCTGACTCGGACCTTCCATATACTTTATTTATATAATGTGGTTTCAAGGTCTCCGTCTTCGTGATAAATTGCGAGAATACCGTTATGATCATTGACATATGGCTTCGCTTTTTCGAGAATGTTTTCTTTTGTATTTTCTGTGAAAATGGCACGTTCACCACCAGATTTGATGAGTGCCCAGTCGTTCTTCCTCGAGATGACTTCGTATTTGGGGCGATCGTTGTTCTCCCCATTAATTGCTTTCCGTGCTTGGGCAGTGGCTATGGAAATTGCTCGACTTTCCCCATAATTCTCCTGTAACAATGCATTTGCAATTTCAATCGCTTTTTCTCTTACCGTCGGATCTAAGTTTTTCATCGAGTCAGGATAATCATTTTTGCTCCATGGCATTGCTATCTCCTCCTTAGAAATCGTTTTCCCGTTTCCCTATATATTAAACGTTGGGATTAATTTTGCTTTGTTAGTCTTAAATAAATGAAAATATTACAATTGTATCATTGTGTCGAAATTTGTCATTTAATTGATATATCCTTCTAATGTTTCTGCAATAGTGCTGTCATCTTCGGATGGTAAACTAAGTTTTGTTAGTGAAAAGGAGGAAATTCATCTTATGAAAAAACACATTATTGCACTAACGGCAATTGCAGCACTATCAGTAGGAGCGACAGGACAAGCATCCGCAGCAAGCGTTCACACGGTAGAAAAAGGAGATACACTTTGGGATATTTCTAAAGAAATGAATGTAAGTGTACAAGATTTACAAGATTGGAACAATCTCGATACAACGGTTATATATCCATCTCAACAGTTAAAGGTAGCTGATACATACAAAATTGTCTTAGGAGATACACTTTTTGATATTGCGAAAGAACATAATTTATCTGTCGATGATTTAATGGATCGCAATCAACTTACAAGTGATTTAATATTTCCTGGAGATGAATTAGTGCTTGAAGGAACAAAAATTAAAACAATTCAGCCTAAAAAAGAAGTAGCTTCCATACCTACGTCTAATCAATCTAATGCAACTAAACCAGTGGCAAAACCAGTGGCAAAACCAGTGGCAAAACCAGTAGCAAAACCAGTAGCAAAACCAGTAGCAGTAGCAAAACCAGTAGCAAAACCAGTAGCAGTAGCAAAAACAGTAGTACCATCTGAGTCTGCAACAAAAGAGATAACTGTTTCTTCAACAGCATATACAGCATCTTGTGCAGGGTGTTCGGGAGTAACATCAACAGGTATAGATTTACGTGCAAATCCGAACAAAAAAGTCATTTCTGTTGATCCAACAGTTATACCTCTTGGTTCCCATGTTTGGGTAGAAGGCTATGGAGAAGCGATTGCTGGAGATACGGGTGGATCGATTAAAGGAAATAAAATTGATATTTATATGCAGTCTAAACAAGACGCAATTAATTGGGGACGTAAAACGGTAAAAGTTAGAATTATAAAATAAGAATTTTATCAAGTATTCTAAATAACATGCTCCTAAAACAATATTATTTTGTTTTAAGAGCATGTTTTTTTGTGGAAAATAAAATAGGGACATATGTCCTTTCCAAAATATACGGATCTATCTTTAAATAGAGATAACAAGTCGAATGGGGGAAATGAAAAATGAGAGGGATCATGTTTGCGTTTTTAGCTGGGGCATTTATAACCCTACAAGGGGTTGCTAATGCAAGGATTAGTCAAGATATTGGTACATGGCAGACCGCTAGCATTACACAACTTACGGGATTTGTATTAGCGTTGATCATTGTGTTATTCGTACGAGATGGCAAATGGCAAATGTTTAAGCAAGTGAAACCGGTCTATTTAACTGGCGGAGCTTTGGCTGCTGTCATTATTTTTAGTAATATTACCGCGATTCATCAAATTGGAGCTACACTTACTATTTCCGCAGTGCTGATCGCACAACTTAGTTTGACCTTTGTCATTGATATTAATGGATGGTTTGGCGTAGAAAAGCGGAAAATGAAACTACCTCAGTTTATCGGTATGGGAATGATGGTAGCTGGTGTTGTGATTTTAGGACTTTGATAGCGATAAAAGGCTAGGAGGAAAAAATTCATGAAGCAAATCGAGGATAGAAAGCAACTCCATTACTATTTGCAAGTTCATCAAATTGAATCTGTATTTAACGAGGCGTTATTACCGCATTTGTCGTTATATAGTTTCAATGAAGGAGAAATTATTTGTGAACAGGGAGATCTCCAAAGCCATCTATATATACTAGTGAAAGGGAAAATAAAGATTTTTATGAACTCTTCGGAAGGATATAAGCTAATTATTGCTTTTAAATCTCCCCTCGAAATAGTTGGCGATATTGAATTCATACAAAATATTGAATTGATTAATACAGTTGAAGCTGTTACGCCAGTTTATATGATTGGAATTCACTATGATTGGTTAAATAAATACGGAATGAATTATCCTCCGCTCATGCAGTTTTTACTTAAAATCATTACAAGAAAATTTCGGATTAAGGATAATTCTTTTAGTTTTAACATGATGTATCCAGTAGAAGTGCGTTTAGCTAGTTATTTAATGTCTATATCCTTTGATGAATCAAATGCAAATTTTAAAGGACGGCTCAGTATTAAGAATTTAAAAGATGCAGCTGGTCTAATTGGAACAAGTTATAGACATCTGAATCGGGTTATTAATCAGTTATGTGCTGAGGGGCTAATTGAACGTAATAAAGAATTTATCAGCGTAATAGACCGCGAAGGGTTAAGTATCCTTGCTAATGATAATATTTATGAATGAATAGGGGAGTTGAGAGGATGTTTGTAGGGTTAGCAATAGCAATTATTGGAGGTTTTTTCTTAAGTCTGCAAAATATTTTTAATAGTAAAGTCAATGAACAAACAGGTTCTTGGAGCGCAACAACACTTATATTAGGAATGGGATTTTTGGCTTCCTTCCTAATTGGCCTCATCTTGGAAGGTGAACGTATGTTTATGTTGGATAATATGAAAAGTTGGTACTGGTTTAGTGGGATTATTGGAGTAGGAGTCGTTAGTTGTTTGGTTCGGAGTATCAAATTGCTAGGTCCAACATACGCTATTTCTATTGTACTTACATCACAGCTTTGCTTTGCGCTACTATTTGATTCTCTAGGCTGGTTAGGTCTTGAGAAAATGCCCTTTACGTTCCAACAGTTATTGGGTGTGTTGGTGATCATCGGTGGAATAATCGTTTTTAAACTAGGTGGTAAAGAGCTAGTGTCGGAGAAATGCTAAGTTTGTTGCGACAACTTCCCTAGACAACAAGCATAGAATGTAAGTATGCACAATACGGAAGGGGTAATCCGATGCACTATGTTCATCAAATGGCATTTCCAACATTGCGAGTGATAACAGTTACTGGGAACGGGAAAGTTACTGTACAAGCCAACTATGTTCAACTTCAAATAGAAGTGAATACAGAAGGAATGAACGTGAGAGAGGCTCAGCAGGAAAATGCAAACATCATGAATCGCGTGATCCAGTCCATTTTGGCGCTCAATATTCCGAGAGAGGATATTCAAACAGCAGCATTTAATGTATACCCACACTATGACTTTATTGAAGGAAAACAAGTTTTTAGAGGATATGAAGTTACGAATGCAATTACTGTAAAAGTAAAAGATATCAGTCAAATAGGAACTGTCATTGATACGGCAGTACAAAATGGTGCAAATCGCATTTCAGGAATTCAGTTTAAAATTGAAAACGTAGATACGTCCTATCAACAAGCTCTCCGTTTAGCGCTTCAAAATGCTCAAGCCAAAGCAAAAACGATAGCCGAGACAATGAAACTACCATTGCATCCACAACCGATAGAAATCGTAGAAGAGAATGAGGCAGGTCCTGTATTATTTAAATCAGTTTCCATGGCTGAAAACTCAGCTACGCCAATCGAACAAGGACAAATGACGATTAGCGCTACTGTTCGAGTTAAGTTTCAATACTAATTAAATAGTAGGAAGCCCTTACTAATAAGATGAAGTTATGTATATAACTTAGGTTTTCTTCGTAAGAGTAGTCACTTGTGTTTTAAAAAAGTATATATAATAAAATTAAAAGAGCAGGGTGTTCATATTAATGGAACAACCTGCTTTTCTTGTCCCTTTGAATAGCTTCAATTATCAGTGCTTTCAATGGAATCCTCCGGCTGATGTGACAGATTTTCAAAAGGATTAACTGGTTTTACAGAAATATTAACTAGATCGTCATTTGGATTATTAAATACTTCCAAAAATTTATGGAAGAAATCTTCCTGTTCCTCTTTTTGTAGCTTTATGTGGTTCAAAATTGTTTCGTTCATTTTTTCCAACGAGTCATATTTTTCTAACGAATATTTTATATTTCTGTTTTGAGTAATAGAAGAATTATTAAGATAATTCTTTTGTCTAACAATCCTTCGATGCATAATATCTAGTACCTCTCTTTGTTTCCTTAATTGTTCAATTATCATTTTATGAGAATTTGAAAGCTTCCCTAAATCGAAGTTATGTTTTTTAGTGGTTTGAGCGTTTTCGATCAAAACATTTCTGAGGTTTAAATAATTTATCCTCAGAGTTCTTTTTTGTGCGTTTAAAGCTATTTCTTGCTCTTGCACTTTCCCTAAAATTGTATGGCACAAGTCGCTTAGTTGAGAAAAGTATTCCATAAAATGTAGGTTTAAAGATTTTTGTTCCTCTAATAGTTCTATATATGGATTAGACACGAAATGACTTCGATTGTTATTCTTTGCTAAGACTGTGGAAAATAAATGTACCTCCGATTCTTTCATTTCTAACATACTCCTTTTTATCACAGATGGTAGTCATTCTATATTTTATGAACTTATTCGCTAATTGTGAGGAAATATATAGAATCATTACAGGGTTTTTGTTCAATGATAAGAAACTACCATTGCTCACGTTTCAAGAAAGCCGTCATCTACCATGATAAAAGCTAATTTCCGCTGCAGTCAGACACTTTCCTTGGGGCAAGCATCAAGCCGCTTCCTTCGCTCTTTCGCTAGCTCGTCGCAAAAAATTAATTTAGCTTCATGCGAGGCCAGTGTCTTCATTTGCTTGCTTATCCCCTAAGAGTCGCCGCTTTCCACTTCAATAAACAGTCCCAATAAAAAATATAATTCTTCCAATTAATGAACTGGTGTACTTTCTTTTGCATATCAAGTCATGCTGAAATTGAGAAAAGATAGGTAGTATCCACGGATAAAGATGCGGAGGTCGGCGACTTCTGCTGGAATAGCAGATGTTTTTTGCACCGAAAGCAAAGCGGCAGGTGCATGAGCGGAAGGTCTCGCAGGAACGCAGGATAGGGAAGGAAGGCTAAAGACGCCTATTCCCTGAGGCAACGCCTTCATGACCAACATCCTGTTGGCCTAGGAGATTTGAGCCGTGTCCGCGAAAAACGTCGGTCATAGCGGAAATCATAGTTCTATGGTTACTCTTTTTAAATGGACTGGTAGTCTTTCTGCTCGGCAATCTGCATTCGAATGTAATCGGAAAACAGCAAGTTTTTTAATTTTCTCTATGAAAATAATATTAAATAGAAAGTTAAGATGTTAAGATTGGTACATAATCTTTATTTTTTGATAATTTAAGTTCAAGGTGTTAGGAATGGGGGGTCGTGAATGGTAAAAGAACAAACGAGATACTCACGTCTCGCTAATATAACCAAATTAATAAATACGAAGCTGGAACTCCGTGAAGTATTGGAACAGGTAGTCACAGCTATATCTGAGGAAATCGTACAATGTGATTCTGTAGGGATTTATTTGCCTCAGGCAGATGGGAAATTTAGAGGATATGTTGGAAAGCCAGAGATCATCAATGGAATGACATTAGATATGCACGTAATTGAGACTGAATTTGATCTTCTTGCTAAAGAAGTAATTGATACACAAAAAACAATTTATATACCAGATACATCCAAGGATAATCGACCTGACCCTAGAGCTGTGGAAGGATTTAAAATTAAATCATTATTAGTTCTTCCTATTTCTTATGAAAATGAATTATTTGGTCTTGTTTTTTTGTTTGATTATGGAATTCCAATGAATTTAACAGAAGAAGAAATTCAAACTGTAGAAGCATATGTGAATATGGCTGGTGTTGCAATACAAAATGCAACAAATATGACACGTAAGGAGAATCTAATCGCAGAAAAGCAATTATTATTAGACCTTACACGTGAACTATCTATGTGCTCTACGATGGAAGAGGTTATAGACAAATGCTTTTTCTATGTTGGGAAAGTGTTGAAGAACTATAATATTGGTGTTCACCTCCTAGATCCTTTAGTTGAAAAAGCTATTAAGCCAGCAAGTTTAAGCAGGGATAGTGATTGGACGGAGGAAGATTGGAAGAATACGCATAATAGGTTTCGTATTGACCCTGCAAATGATCCTGTATTCCAAGAAGTTATAAGAACAAAAAAACCATTGCTTATTCCAAATGTATTGGAGGATGAAAGACCCAATCATGAAGCATGCCAATACTTTGGCATAAGAGGAATGTTCATGCTGCCATTAGTTGCGATGGGAGAGGTTTTAGGAGCATTGGCTATCGTAGAACTAGAAGAAAATGATTTAATTTTTCCAGAGTCAGATATTCTGATTGCGCAATCTATAGCGGATGCTACAGCTTCCACTCTTTCGAACTTACTCTATATGGAAAAGCAAGAAGTAATAATTGAAGAGAGAACTTCAGAAATTTTTGATAAACATAAAGAGCTTGAACGTGTTGTTACGGAATTAGAACAACTTAGTCGAGAGAAAGAATTAATATTAAATTCAGCCGGAGATGGAATTTTTGGTATTGATCTCGAAGGGAAAATTACATTTTGTAATCCCGCCAGCGAATCGATATTGGGATATGAAACAGGTGAGCTAATAGGTAAACCTTGCCGTATTATATTTAAAAGACATAAAACCCAGCATCTATTTTCACCATACTCAGAAGGAAATCAAAAGTTTTTTAAAAAAGATGGTTCTAGTCTAAGTGTAGAATATGTCATTTCCTTAATAAAAGAAGGAAACACAGTGCACGGAGAAGTTGTAACTTTTAAAGATATAACCGAACGCAAGCAAATGGAGGAAGAAATAAAATATCTTGCTTATTTTGACAGTTTAACCAATCTACCTAATAGAATTCGTTTAAATGAAACTCTAAATCAAGCACTACTTGACGCACAGACAAACAATAAAAAAGTTGCAGTGCTATATTTAGATTTAGATCGTTTCAAATTAATTAATGATAGTTTAGGACATAGTTATGGAGACCTTCTATTGCGTGGTGTAGCGGATCGGTTAAGTGTTAGTATCCCAAAAGGAGCTATCGTATCACGACAAGGTGGAGATGAATTTACAATTGTCTTACCAAATATTAATAGTAAGAAAGACGTCCTCAAAACAGTAAAACAAGTAACTGATTCCTTTTTTAAGCCGTTTTCGTTAAAAGAAAATGAACTCTATATTAAAACGAGTATTGGTATTAGTTTGTTTCCTGATAATGGAGATAATGCAGAAGACTTGATAAAGAACGCAGATGCAGCTATGTATAAATCAAAAGAGAGATCAGGCACTTATTTTCACTTTTTTGAGAATGAAATGAACAATCGAACGCTAGAAAGTATTAAGTTAGAAAATGCATTATATAAAGCATTAGATAAGGATGAGCTAGTTATCTATTATCAGCCTCAAATTGATAGTAAAAAGAATACTATTATTGGAGTGGAAGCATTATTAAGATGGAATCATCCAACAGAAGGTATGATTTCACCTGTAGATTTTATACCAATTGCAGAAGAAACCGGATTAATCGTTCCTATTGGAAAATGGGTTTTAATCCATGCATGTAAACAGTTGAAAGAATGGCATATGCAAGGGCATTCGTATATGAGTATGTCTGTTAACTTGTCAGGACGTCAGTTTGAAGAGGACAACTTAGTTTCAATGATTAAAAATATATTAGCAGAATTGAATCTTACACCAAAATGTTTGCATATAGAACTAACAGAAAACCAAATCATAAAAAATACAGAGGTAACTATAAAGAAAATGAAGCAATTGAAAGATCTGGGCGTGAAAATAGCCATTGACGACTTTGGTACAGGGTATTCATCTTTAGGCTATTTAAAAAACTTTCCAATTGATGCGCTCAAAATTGATAAATCTTTTATTCAAGATTTAGAAAAGGATGATGATAACGCAGCTATTACGAATACCATTATTTCTTTGGCTCAAAACTTGAATTTAAATGTGATTGCGGAAGGCGTCGAGACAAAAGAACAGGCAGAATTTCTATTATCAAAAGACTGTTCTATCATGCAAGGTTATTACTTTAGTAAGCCAATAGATGCCCAGGAGCTTGCTAAGAAATATTTACACAATTGCTAGTAAATTGATTGTTAGATATATGGAGGGAATAAAATGAAGGCTGTTCGTTCTGTTTTAGAGTATTTAAAAGGTATTGGAGTAAAACATGTTTTTGGTATTCCAGCAGGTTCCGTAAATGCATTTTTTAATGAACTTTATGATATGCCCGAGATCACACCAATTGTTACAAAACATGAAGGAGCAGCATCTTATATGGCAGCTTCCTATGCTAAATATACTAACAAGATGAGTGTATGTATAGGAAGTAGTGGTCCTGGTGGAACAAATTTAGTGACAGGAGCAGCTAATGCAATGCGTGAGCATTTGCCTATCCTATTTTTCACGGGTGGCGTTCCTGTAAGCACCATGGGTTTAAATGCTTCTCAAGAACTGGATGCAGACCCGATATTTAAATCAGTTACAAAGTATAGTGTAACGGTGACAGATTCAAAAGATTTACTAAATGAAGTGGTGAAGGCAACTGAAATAGCGATGTCTGGAGTGCCAGGACCTGTGCATATTGCAATGCCGATTGATGTTCAGCATGGAGATGGTGGACAAGCCGAAATACCTTCATTCATAAACAAAGAAGAAATAATTCCAAATTTGAATATCATTAAAGAAGTAGCTAAAAATCTAGTAGAAAAAGAAAGCGGCTATATTCTTGTAGGGCAAGGAGCTAGAAATTCTGTTGAACAGTTAATCGAGTTAGCAGAAATTCTGGATTGGCCAATTATTACAACACCGCAAGCTAAAGGGCTAATTCCGACCGAACATCCTCTTCTAGCTGGAGTATTCGGCTTTGCAGCACATGAAAATGCATCCAATTTAATAAATGAAGGCGATGCTAAATCATTATTAATTGTCGGATCAAGCTTAGGGGAAACGGCAACAAGTAACTATAATGAACATCTTACGAAAGGTCGTTTTACTGTACAAATGGACTTTGATAAGACGGTGTTCAATCGAAAATATCCAATTGATATCCCAGTTTTAGGAGATATTCAATTAAGCTTAAATTATCTAATAGAAGAATTAAGAACGTATGACTTCTCTAGGAAAGTTACACCACAAAAGAAAGTGGACGATGATAACAGGAATACCGAAGAATATAACACGAAAAATGTATTATTCAAATTACAAGAATATTTACCGAAGTCCACTAGATACTCAATTGATATTGGTGAATTTATGGCTTATGTCATTCATCATATGAATGTTCTAGAATCTAATACCTTTGATATTAATGTACATTTTGGAGCAATGGGTAGTGGAATTGGCTCGGCAATAGGTTCGAAACTTGCTGAACCCGAACGTCCTTCCGTAGCTATTACAGGAGATGGTTGCTTCTTCATGCATGGGATGGAAATACTAACTGCCAAAGAATATAATATCCCTGTATTATTTGTAGTAATGAATAATGCGCGTCTAGGAATGGTATATCACGGGCATTCTCTTCAATATAAGCGTACACATCCATCTTTTGAACAAGAACCGATCGATATTGCAGCAATGGCTACAGCTATGAATATCCCGAGTTTTAGAATCGATCGAATGGAAGATTTATCTCAAGAAGTTGTTAGTAGCTTAATGAATTGCAATGGACCTGCTATTTTAGAAGTGGCTTTAATTGATAACAACGTACCTCCAATGGGCGATCGTGTAAAGTTCTTGTCATCTTTTGGGAAATAAACCGAGTGAAAATATCACTTTTCCTCTTTATGAAAAATAGGAAAAAGTACAAAAACAAGTTTAGAAAAGGATACTCGCTTTCCGAATAATAAAGAATTTAAAAACCCCTTTCCACTATAGGAAAGGGGTTTTTTAAAAGACAATATATTATAAAAAATTTTAGGTAATGAACAGATTGATCTCCGCTGCAGGCGGACGTTTTCTTACCTCTAGTCAAGAGTAATTTCTATAAAAAGCAAATTAAAGATAGTAATCCATTCAACGAGTTGTTGCTTTCCGTTCCGGCGCTCGCTTTCCGCGGGCATGGCTTGAGCCTCCTCGTTCGCTTCGCTACCTGCGGGGTCTCAAGGCTCACGCTATTCCCGCAGGAGTCGAGCTCCTGCACTCCAATCAACAGTTCAAATGATAAGACAATATGCTGGGTCGAATTAATGAACTGGCACTTTCTTTTGCTTATCCATACGGCAAGAGGGATCAGAGAAAAAATAAATAGTATCTACCGATAAAGAAGTGAAGGGCTTCCGAAATGGTATCTTCGGAAGCTTTTAAAAGATTAGGCAAGTATTTTTTCTCTCATTATCCAAAACAAACGTATCCTGTCTTCACACATTCTAAGAGGGCGACGGACAAACATTCGTCACAAGATGACCGAAAATGAGGAGTTGGAAGTGACGTAGTCACTTCCAACTCCTCAAAATTCACAGGTAATAGTTTAGCAAATGTTTCGGCCAAAGCAGTCAGGAATTAGTGAAGCCAAGATCACTAAAAGAGTGTTTGTGATTTTCTTATTTGTTTAGTACACGTCATACTGTTTTTCTGATTCACTTTGTTTAGCTAATAGGCATATACATAAGTAGAAATATATATTGGGGAGGGGAAAGGTTGTTACTTTCGGAACTTGCTGAAAAAGAGCTTATCCAAGTTAAAGATGGTGCTAGATATGGAAAACTAGCCAATACCGAGTTACTATTTGATCCATCCAGTGGAAAAATTAAAGGTTTTGAAGTATATCAAAAGTCAGCTTCTTTTTTTCAAGTAAATAAAACAAACAAGAAAAAGGAATTTATCTCTTGGGAAGAAATTATTCTCATAGGGAAAGATCGTATTTTGTTTAATGAAACTGATTCTTTTAATGACAATAGTGATTACTCATGAACAAAAAATGTGCCATAATCGGAACGGATGATAGATTACTGTATTTGCAGGAGGAATTATCCTCCAATCTTGAAGTTAAATTATTTTCAACAATGGTATGGAACGAAAAATTAGTGCAGGATATTCATGAGTTCCAGCCACATGTAATGTTTTTTCCAATTCAAGCAATGATGATGGAGCATCCTTTTACATTACCAAAATCATGTGAAGTTCTTTTTATTGGAAAGAAATTTGAAGAATTTGAGTCTCGAGAACGAAAAGTGTTTTATTATCTAGAGGATGAGCAGTGGATTTGGGATAATGCAAATCTTACTGCGGAAGGGTTTATTAACTACTTTTATTTGAATGAAAAAAGGTCTTTGTACAATAAACAATTTATCATTACCGGATATGGAAGAGTAGGGAAGAGACTAGCATATGCACTTCATCACCTTGGGGCGAAAGTGATTATATCTGTAAGATCTGAGCATCAGCTGTTTGAAGCAAAAAGCTATGGTTATCAAATTGAAACATTAGACAATATTATTCAAAAGTCAGAAGAACAGTCAACTTATCTAATTAATACAATACCTTCTAAATGGCTAATTAATACAGATGCTTCCTGTTTCATAAAAGTATTCGATCTTGCTTCTAAGCCGGGATGTCTTATAAATAATGAGGATAATATCCCAATTAATTATGTAAATCCAACAAGTTTACCTGGAATGTTTTTTCCGCAAGATGCGGGATATTTAATAGCCAGGTCGGTTCAAACTCAATTGTCTGTATTGGAGGAGGAAAAATAGTGTTAAATGGTCTTCGAATAGGTCTTGGAATTACCGCTTCTCACTGTACGTATGAGGAAGTAATTCCAATGATTAGACAGTTTACTGATAGAGGTGCTACTGTAGTTCCGATAATTACGTACTCTGTTTTAACTGCTGCAACACGATTCGGAACTGGTGAAGAATGGATTGAAAGAATTGAAGCTTCGAGTGGGAGCAAAGTTGTCTCGAAAATTGTAGAAGCAGAACCTTTTGGACCAACCAATCCACTAGACTGCATGGTCATTGCACCGATGACAGGAAATTCAATTAGCAAGCTAGCAAATGCTCAAACAGATTCTCCTGTATTAATGGCTGCAAAAGCCACCTTACGAAATGGTAAGCCAGTTGTACTTGGTATCTCAACAAACGATGCACTAGGTTTAAATGGTATGAATATTATGAAACTCCTATCTACCAAAAACATTTATTTTATCCCCTTTGGTCAAGACAATCCTCACAAAAAACCGAATTCATTAATCGCAGACTTTACAAAGATAATTCCTACAGTAGAACATGCTATTCAATCTAAACAAATGCAGCCAATACTCATAAGTTATCAATAATAAATATTAAAGATAATGTATTTTCATGTAATATATGATACAATATCGCCAATATGTTTTGAATTGAGAGGAGAGCTTTAAATGTCACAAGGTTTTACGGTAGCAATAGTTGGCGCAACAGGTGCAGTTGGTCAAAAGATTATTGAAAAATTAGTTGAAAGAAATTTCCCATATACAACATTAAAGCTACTAGCTTCAAAGAATTCAGCAGGTAAGCAAGTAGAAGTAAGTAGATTAACATATGTAGTTGAAGAGGCAACACCTGAATCTTTTCAAGGGGTGGACGTAGCATTTTTCTCAGCAGGTGGTTCTATTTCTAAAGCACTTGCAAAAGAAGCAAGTAGTAGAGGTGCTATTGTAATTGATAATACGAGTGCTTTTCGTATGGATAAAGATGTTCCACTAGTTGTACCGGAAGTGAACAAACAAGCATTACATGAGCAGTCAGGAATAATTGCTAACCCAAATTGTTCTACTATTCAGATGGTTTGTGCATTGGAACCGATTAAGCAGCAATTCGGATTAACGAAAGTAATCGTTTCTACCTATCAAGCTGTGTCGGGTGCAGGAGCTGCAGCTATAAATGAACTTACATTACAAAGTACTAATATCACTGAGAAGAATCCAAACCCTAGTATTTTACCTGTAAAAAGTGATGAAAAACATTACCCAATTGCAGGAAATGTTATCCCCCAAATTGATGTATTTGATGAGGATGGATTCACATTTGAAGAACATAAAATGATGAATGAAACGAAGAAAATCATGTCAATGCCTGAGCTTGCAGTTGCTGCTACCTGCGTCCGAGTGCCAGTTGTTACAGGTCATTCAGAATCAGTTTATCTAGAAGTAGATAAAGAGGATGTCTCAGTAGATGATATAAAAGAATTACTTTCTAATTCATCAGGAATTACAGTTCAAGACAAACCGGAACAGCAGCAATATCCAATGCCTTATTTTGCAGAGGATAAAGATGATGTATTTGTTGGTAGAATTAGAAAAGATCCTTCAAACAGTAAAGGCTTCCATATGTGGATTGTATCTGATAACCTTCTAAAAGGTGCAGCATTAAACTCGATTCAAATTGCAGAGGCTTTAATTGAAGAAGGAATACTAAAAGAGGTGTAACAACATGAATATAGGTAATATTTCTACAGCAATGGTTACTCCGTTTAAATCAGATGGAGACATTGATTACACAGCAACGGAAAATTTGATAGAACACTTACTCTCGAGTGGATCGGATTCTCTTGTTGTATGTGGAACTACGGGAGAATCTCCTACTTTATCTACTTCTGAAAAACTAGAATTAATCCAATTTGTTGTAGAAAAAGTGAACAAAAGAGTTCCTGTCATAGCGGGAACAGGCAGCAATAATACGGCTGCTTCTATTGATTTATCCTTAAAAGCGGAAGCACTTGGCGTAGATGCAATTATGATTGTAACACCATACTACAATAAGCCAAACCAACGAGGAATGGTTGCCCATTTTGAAGCAATTGCAAATGCAACCACTTTACCAATTGTGTTATATAATATTCCAGGCAGATCTGTTGTAAATCTGGAGCCTGAAACAATCGTTGAATTAAGCAAAATTCCTTCTATTCAGATTGTGAAAGAGGCAAGTGGCAATTTGGATCAAATGACTAAAATATTAGCAAATACGGAAGAAGATTTTCTCGTATATAGCGGGGACGATTCTTTAACCTTACCTTTATTAGCTATTGGGGGAACTGGAATAATCTCAGTTGCTTCCCATATCATCGGAAAAGATATGCAAGAAATGATTCATGCGTTCCATGATGGGGATCATGTGAAAGCAGCAAGAATTCATCAACAAATCTTACCAGTTATTAAAGGATTATTTCAACATCCTAATCCAGTAGTTGTAAAATATGCGCTTTCGAAAGTTGGAGTTGGGGTAGGTTCTTTACGTCTTCCGTTAGTAGAAATGACGGATGAGGAAAAGATAAATTTTGATCGAATATGGGATGAATTCTTACAAAAAAAATAAGCGTTAAAAGACTGAGGCACTTTTCAGTCTTTTTTTTATAAACAAGAAAGTATACGTAGCTGGGGCAGTTATGATCTTGCTAGATCATTACCATCTGAGTAATGGATCGTGAATTGACTTCTTCACTTCACGATCCATTTTTTCGTTAATATTGTGGTGGATGTTTGTCCCTCGCCCTCTTGATTAAATGCGGACGAAGATATAATTTCGTCTGCGGCTTCGCTATTTTATTAATCGATACTCCCTATTTTTCTCTCTGTCTGCTTGCCCAATAGATAAGCAAAAGAAAATGCCTCGGTTCATTGATTGGAGCGGAAGGCGGCGATTCCTAGGGAATTAGCAAGTTTGGCATGCAAATTAGAAAGAGAAAACCCTAATAAAGTAATTAATTTTAAAGGTGATTATTGATAAGTCCATTTGTTTAGTGTCCATTGTTGCTTGGAGTGCTGGAGCTCGACTCCTACGGGAATAGCAGATGTCTTCTGCACCGAAATCAACAACTCGTTGAATGAATCACTATCTTTAATTTGATTTTTATAGAAACTCTTGACTAGTGGTAAGAAAGCGTCTGCCTGCAGCGGAAATCAACCCGTTCATCGCAAAAAATTCATATAAATTTTTCTCTCTTTTAAAAACATTTATTGCAAATGTAGCTATATCTATTAATATTTCATTTCTTTTCTTATGTTCCCTCCAAAGCACCGAGGAATTAGTGGAGACATGATGCTCTTATAGGTTGAGTAGTACGACGTTTAGACTTGTAAAGTGTTTGCTTTATGCTTTTATTATTGTGCGAATCGTCCTCGTTCGATATAATGAAAATAAGTGGATGTTGGTCGGGTTAATTATAGGAGGAAAACAATTGGTAAAAGTAAATAATGAACTTATTCGAATCATACCGCTCGGTGGAGTAGGTGAGATTGGAAAAGCAATGTATGTAGTAGAAATAGACGAAGAAATATTTGTTGTGGACAGTGGGCTTATGTTCCCTGAAAATGAAATGCTTGGTATTGATATTGTCATACCAGATATAACTTACTTAGAAGAAAATAAAAATCGTGTAAAAGGTATCTTTTTAACCCACGGACACGAAGATTCAATTGGTTCTATAGCATATTTATTGCAAAAAATTCAAGCACCTGTCTACGGTTCTAAATTAACGATTGCTTTAGCCAAGACGCATTTAAAAGCGTTACCTTCCAAACAATCGGTTAAATATTTTGAAGTGACAAATAAGAGTCGGATGAATTTTCAAAGCACTTATGTGACATTCTTTCACACAACACATAGTATTCCAGATTCATTTGGCATTGTATTTCATACTTCAGAAGGCGCAATTGTGCATACAGGGGAATTTAAATTTGACCAATCAGCAAAAGGAAAATACCGTCCAGATATTGCTAAAATTGCTGGGCTTGGTGAAGAAGGAGTATTTATTTTATTATCTGATTCAACGGAAGCGGAAAGACCTGGGTATACAACTTCAGAAGCAGTTATTGAAAACCAATTATCAGAAACATTCCACGCTGCTCGAGGTCGTATTCTTGTGTCTTTATATGCATCAAATTTTATACGAATTCAACAAGTATTCGATAAAGCGGTTGAAACTGGTAAGAAGGTTGCCATTGCAGGAAAAAGTTTAGAAAATATTTTTGAAATTGGACTAGATCTAGGCTACTTCTCTGTTGACGAAGATACAATTATCTCGATTAAAGAAATTTCAAAATACAATGATGATGAAATTGTTATAATCGTATCGGGTAATCAAGGTGAACCTCTAGAAGCATTAGAAAAAATGGTGCGAAAACATCATAAAGATATAAAAATTAAAGATACGGATACAATTTTAATCACTTTCACCCCTTCGCCAGGGATGGAAGTAGGAATGTTCCAAACGATGAACCAACTTGCTAAAGCAGGGGCTAAAGTATTAACTTCAAGCAAAAATGTTCATGTATCTGGTCATGGTAGTCAAGAAGATTTAAAAATGATGCTTAACTTAACAAGACCAAAATACTTTATCCCAATTCAAGGGGAATATCGAATGTTAATGGCTCACTCCAAATTAGCTCAAGACATCGGTATGGCAAAATCTGAAATATTTATTGCGGATAAAGGGGATATTGTTGAATATAAAAATGGCAAAATGAGAATGAGTGGAAGAGTACCAGCTGGTAATGTATTAATTGATGGTATTGGTGTTGGTGACGTAGGTAATATTGTTTTACGTGATCGCAAACTTCTCTCACAAGATGGTATTTTTATAGTTGTCATTACTTTAAACCGTGCACAAAAGAAAATTGCATCTGGTCCAGAAATTCTATCAAGAGGGTTCGTTTATGTTAGAGAATCAGAGGAGCTGATGGATGAATCAGCGAAGCTTGTTAGAACGATTGTTGAAAAATATGTGAATAAAGAAACGTTTGAATGGACAAACATTAAACAAGAAATCCGCGATACGCTAAATTCATATTTATTCCAACAAACAAAACGACGTCCAATGATCATCCCGATTATTATGGAATATTAATATGAGTATGAGGATTTCCTTCCGAAAGCGGATAGGAAATCCTTTTTATCTTTTAGGAAAGTAGGTGATTAGTTTGGCTCAAAAAAAGAAAAAAACTTTAAAAAAACCAACTAAAAAGGAAAAGAAACAACCTTTGCACCCTCTTATGTATGAAATTATTGGGTTAATCGTAATTGGAATAGCGATTATTTCTTTTTTTGAATATGGTTTAGTTGGTAGGGGATTGGCATATATAGGATATTTTCTTTTTGGTAATTGGCATATTGCAATACCATTTTTCTTGATTGTTTATGCTCTAATAATTATGATCAAACAAACATTTCCATCTTGGAATCATAGACTAATTTTAGGCTCTATCTTTTTTTTGAGTAGTCTTTTATTATTTAGCCATTTAGCTCTTTTTGAACAATTATTTCAAGGAAAAGCTTTAGTAACTAATTCGGTGTTAAGAGAAAGTTACAGAGTTTTAGTTGAAAGTGGTGGAATTATAGATAGGAGTAGTTCGCTTGGTGGTGGAATGATTGGAGCCATTCTATTTGCAACATTCCATGTGTTATTTGATTCAGCAGGAGCAAAGATAGCTGGTTGGCTGTTATTACTTATTGGAATTGTTCTACTAACGGGAAAAGCACTGGTCCCCTATTTAGTAGAAGTATCACCAAAGATTAAAGATTCGATGAAAATAAGAAAAAAGAAAAAGAAACCAGTTGTTCCTGAAAGACAAACAAGGAGAAATAAAAAAGAGATTCCTCAAGAAGAGGCTGTTACAACACATGAAGAAATGATTCATATAGACGAGATAGTACATGAAACAGCTCCTATTATTTCTGCATTCACAGAACGTATTTCAAAAAAAGAAGAGATAGTTGAGCCGACAGAACCGATTGAAATCAATATGGATTCAGATGTAGTTGAAAATGAAGATTATCAATTACCTGCAATTTCTCTATTAGATTCACCAGCCCATAGTGACCAAAGCGGTGAGTTAAATATGATTCAAGCGAATGCGAAAAAATTGGAACAAACTTTTTTAAGTTTTGGTGTAAAAGCAAAAGTTACTCAAGTCCATTTAGGTCCAGCTGTTACAAAATATGAAGTACTTCCGGATGTAGGTGTTAAGGTTAGTCGTATAGTAAGTCTTCATGATGATTTGGCCTTAGCGCTTGCTGCAAGAGATATTCGAATTGAAGCACCAATTCCTGGGAAATCTGCTATCGGTATCGAAGTACCAAATAAAGAAGTTGCTATCGTAAGTCTAAGTGAAGTGCTCGAATCTACTGAGAACAATAAACCAAACTTAAAGCTCTTAATAGGATTTGGAAGGGATGTAACTGGTCAAGCTGTGTTAGCTGAACTTAACAAGATGCCTCATTTACTAGTTGCGGGTTCAACTGGTAGTGGGAAAAGTGTTTGTATTAATGGCATAATTGTTAGTATTATGATGCGTGCGAAACCACATGAAGTAAAAATGATGATGATTGATCCCAAGATGGTGGAGTTAAATGTATATAATGGTATTCCACATCTATTGGCACCTGTTGTAACAGATCCTAGAAAAGCTTCTCAAGCATTGAAAAAAATCGTTTCTGAAATGGAAAGAAGATATGATTTATTCTCTCATACTGGCACACGTAATATGGAGGGATATAACGAACATATCGATAAATGGAATGAAGAAAACGAAGAAAAACATCCTAAACTACCATATATAGTAGTTATCGTGGATGAGTTAGCTGACTTAATGATGGTTGCATCAAGTGATGTGGAGGATTCAATCACAAGACTTGCACAAATGGCACGAGCAGCCGGTATTCATTTAATTATTGCTACTCAGAGACCTAGTGTAGATGTAATTACTGGTATCATTAAAGCAAATATTCCATCTAGAATTGCATTTGCGGTATCTTCAGCTATTGACTCCCGCACCATATTAGATATGGGTGGTGCTGAAAAGTTACTTGGTAGAGGAGATATGTTGTTTTTACCAGCAGGAAGCTCTAAGCCAGTTCGGGTTCAAGGTGCTTATTTGTCCGATGCAGAAGTAGAGCGTGTAGTGGATTTCGTTATTGAACAACAAAAAGCAAATTATCAAGAAGAAATGATTCCAGAAGAAATGGAAGATGTAGAAGAACAAATGGATCGAGATGAACTGTATGATGATGCAGAGCAATTAGTGACGGAAATGCAGACAGCATCGGTTTCATTACTTCAACGACGTTTTAGAATTGGATATTCGAGAGCCGCTAGAATTATTGATCAGCTGGAAATGAGTGGAGTTGTTGGACCGTATGAAGGTAGCAAGCCACGTCAAGTACTTGCTCCAAAACACCCATTAGATCATGACCTTATATGACAAAATGATTACAAGCATATGAAATTTCCATTAAATCTTTTTTTGAAATAAGAATAAAAGTATTTATTTCAATCTTTAAAAATGGTATAGTATGACTGATTAGTAGGAATGTTTTACATCTGATGTCTGATCTCTTTAAAATGGTGGTGTTTTCGTTGACAATCAAAATAGACAATCGTCATTTATATCTTCAAGTGATCGATCGTCTAAAAAAGGACATTGAAAAAGGCATTTTCAAAGAAAAGGAAAAACTTCCTTCAGAATTTGAATTAGCTAAATCACTTGGAGTAAGTCGTGCAACATTAAGAGAAGCACTTCGCTTATTGGAAGAAGAAAATATAATTATCAGAAGACATGGTGTAGGAACCTTTGTGAATTCAAAACCTGTTTTTACTTCAGGAATAGAGCAACTCTCAAGCGTTTCATCCATGATCCGAAGTGTTGGTATGGAGCCGGGAACAATATATTTAAGTTCTATGCAAACGCTTCCTTCTGAAGATGATTTAAATCGCTTTCAATGTAGTGAAGGACAATCTATTATTTCTATGGAACGAGTACGTACAGCAAATGGTGAACCAGTTGTGTATTGTATTGATAAAGTTCCGGAAAAATATTTGCCAAATGATTTCCTCGTTAGAGAAGAAGGTTCAATATTTTCGGCATTAGAGGAATCTGGAGACATTCATGTTTCATATGCAGTCACTTTCATTGATCCAGTGGGATATCATGAAATTGCTTCTCCAACATTGAATTGCGATCCGGAAACTTCATTGCTGATATTAAAACAACTTCATTACGATGAAAATGATCGTGTAGTCTTGTACTCGAAAAATTATTTTCGAGCAGATAAGTTTAGCTTTCATGTTGTTCGAAAAAGGGT
Organism: Psychrobacillus sp. NPDC058041; assembly: GCF_042885655.1. Taxonomy (NCBI): domain Bacteria; kingdom Bacillati; phylum Bacillota; class Bacilli; order Caryophanales; family Bacillaceae; genus Psychrobacillus; species Psychrobacillus sp. NPDC058041. The sequence continues at coordinate 56,912 of NZ_JBHVRO010000005.1, read as the reverse complement.
GTAAAATCTTTTAGTTCCTGCTAATAAGAAAAATAATGGGGGTTTTCAATTTGACGAAACGTAAATTTGGATTAGGACTGTCGCTTGTACTAGCTGCTGGTACTATCCTTGGAGCATGTGGTTCAAAAGATGAAGGAACAACTTCTACAAAAGATAATGAAGGTACATCTAAAGCAAAAAACTTCTCTATTGCTATGGTAACTGACGTTGGTGGGATTGATGATAAATCATTTAACCAATTAGCTTGGGAAGGTATTGAAAAGTTTGGTAAAGATAACGGTCTTAAAAAAGGTGATGGAGGGTATGATTACCTTCAATCAGCTGGAAATGCTGATTATACAACAAACTTAAATAGCTTAGCACGTCGTAACTTTGACATAGTATACGGTATTGGTTTCTTAATGGAACAACCAATTAGTACAATTGCAGGTCAAAAACCAGATAATCACTTTGCTCTAATCGACTCAGTTGTTGATGCTCCAAACGTAGCTTCAGTAATGTTTAAAGAGCAAGAAGGTTCATATTTAGCTGGAGTTGCAGCTGCTCTTATGTCTAAATCTAAAAAAATCGGTTTCGTTGGTGGAATGGAAATTCCGGTAATCGAACGATTTGAAGCAGGGTTCTTAGAAGGAGTAAAAGCGGTAGATCCAAGCATTAAAGTAGATGTTCAATACACTGGTAAGTTCGATGATGCTGCTCTTGGTAAAACAACTGCAAACCGTATGTATTCTTCAGGCGTAGACATTATTTTCCACGCTGCTGGTGGTACTGGTAACGGAGTATTTTCTGAAGCAAAAGAACGTAAAAAGAAAGATCCAAATGCAGATGTATGGGTAATCGGAGTTGACTCTGACCAATACGCAGAAGGTCAAATTGGAGATAAGAACGTAACACTTACTTCTATGCAAAAACGTGTAGATGTTGCGGTACAAGAAATTGCTAAACTTGGTATGGAAGGTAACTTCCCTGGTGGTAAAACAACTACTTATGGTATTGCTGAAGGCGGAGTAGGTCTTGCTGATTCACGTGGAGCTATTCCAGATGATATTTTAGCTAAAGTGAAAGAATACTCTGATAAAATAGCTGCTGGAGAAATTGTTGTACCTGAATCAGTAGCAAAATAAATTGTTTTTCTAACATCATAAAGGCCGAGTAATTCGGTCTTTATGATATTTTAATTAATAGAAGAAAGATTTTAAATATTTTAAAGTCTTATTTGGGTTGTATGCAAAATCTAATGTTGAAGGTAGACATGTTCAGTTTGTTGTAAAATAGCTTGACAATAATAGCAAACAAAAAGTATTTTTATAAACTGACTGGATTAAAAAATTTAAAGTCTTTCCTGTATTAATTTTGTACTAGTATAGTAGGGAGTGAATTCATTGGATTATGTAATAGAGATGCTTGGTATTCGAAAAGAGTTTGGATCGTTCGTTGCAAATGATAACATCACCCTTCAATTGAAAAAGGGCGAAATTCATGCTCTTTTAGGGGAAAATGGTGCTGGTAAGTCGACCCTCATGAACGTCCTCTTTGGACTATATCAACCTGAAGCTGGTGAGATAAAAGTTAATGGGAAATCTGTTAAGATAACGGACCCTAATATAGCAAATGACTTGGGAATTGGAATGGTTCATCAGCATTTTATGCTTGTTGAAAATTTTACTGTAACTGAAAATATCATTCTAGGAAATGAATTAACAAAAAGCGGAATGCTTAATGTTAAAGATGCTGCAAAGAAAATTCAAGCATTGTCCGAAATGTATGGTTTAGAAGTAGATCCATACGCAAAAATCGAAGATATATCTGTTGGCATGCAGCAACGTGTTGAAATCCTAAAGACTCTTTATCGTGGAGCAGAAATACTAATTTTTGATGAACCAACAGCTTCTCTTACACCTCAAGAAATAACAGAACTTATTCAAATAATGAAGCGACTGATTCAAGAAGGAAAATCGATTATTTTAATTACACATAAATTAAAAGAAATCATGGATGTATCAGATCGAGTGACAGTTATTCGTAAAGGTGTAGGTATTGGAACTGTTGTTACAGCGGAAACAAATCCAAATGATCTAGCTTCATTGATGGTTGGTAGACAAGTTGATTTTACTACTGTGAAAGATGAAGCTCATCCAACAGAAGATTCTTTAATAGTAAAAGACTTAGTCGTAACAGACTATCGTGGAGTAGAAAAAATTAAAGGATTGAATTTAACGGTACGTAAAGGTGAAATTTTGGGGATAGCAGGGATTGATGGGAACGGTCAATCGGAATTGATAGAAGCTATAACAGGTCTTCGTAAAGTAAAAAGTGGATTGATTTCCATCAATGGTAAAGATGTTACAAATAAGAAGCCACGTTTCATTACAGAGGCTGGGGTTGGTCATATTCCACAAGATCGACATAAACATGGGCTAGTACTTGATTTTTCAATTGGACATAATATTGCGTTACAAACATACTACCTCCCACCAATTTCAAAAAATGGAATTATTGATTACGGTAAAGTATCAGAACTTGCGCAAAAAGTGATAACTGATTTTGATGTGCGTACGCAAGGTGAAGACACACTTGCTCGTTCTTTATCAGGTGGAAATCAACAAAAAGCGATTATTGGACGAGAAATTCTTCGAAATCCAGAATTATTAATAGCAGCTCTTCCAACTCGTGGATTGGATGTAGGAGCAATTGAGTTTATTCATCAGAGTTTAATTGAACAGCGTGATAAAGGGAAAGCTGTACTTCTTCTTTCGTTTGAACTTGATGAGGTAATGAATGTTTCTGACCGTATTGCTGTTATTTATGATGGTCAAATTGTTGATACATTATTACCAAAGGAAACAACGGAACAAGAACTTGGGTTGTTAATGGCTGGTCAGAGAAGAAATGAAAAAGATGTTAATCAGGGGGAAAAACAGCATGTCGAATAGAGTAGTCAATATACTTGTCCCCGTTATATCCGTTATTTTAGGATTACTTGTAGGTGCCATCGTTATGTTAGTAAGTGGCTACGATCCAATCGAAGGATATGCTGCATTATGGAATGGAATTTTTGGTGATGCATATGCAATGGGTGAAACTATACGCCAGATAACCCCTTACTTATTATCCGGATTAGCAGTAGCATTTGCATTCCGTACAGGATTATTTAATATTGGGGTAGAAGGGCAGCTACTTGTCGGATGGTTTGCAGCTGCATATGTTGGAATTACTTTTGATCTTCCAATGTATATTCATTTGCCATTTGCGATTATCGCTGCCGCTTTAGCAGGTGCATTGTGGGCATTCATTCCAGGACTATTAAAAGCTAAATTACAAGTGCACGAAGTTATAGTGACAATTATGATGAACTATATCGCGCTTCACACAACGAATGCACTCATCCGTGTTGTCTCTCACGGTGGTGAAAATACAGGAAACATAAAACCAACTGCATCATTAAAATCCGCATTTTTTGAAAGTATAACGGATTATTCTAGATTACATTATGGAATTTTCATAGCAATAGCAATGGTTTTAGTTATGTGGTTTATATTAGAAAAAACAACCACTGGGTATGAATTGAAAGCGGTTGGATTTAACAAAAATGCTTCTCAATATGCTGGTATGAACGTTCAGAAAAATATTATTCTTTCTATGGTTATCTCAGGTGCATTTGCAGGACTAGCTGGAGCGATGGAAGCACTAGGTACATTCCAATATGCGAATGTTAATGGTGGATTCACCGGTATAGGATTTGATGGTATTGCAGTAGCTCTTTTAGGTGCAAATACACCACTTGGAATTGTATTCGGTGCAACTTTATTTGGAGCTCTAAAATTTGGATCTTTGAATATGCCAAATGCAGCTGGTATACCAGTTGAGATTGTATCGATTGTAATCGCAATCATAATTTTCTTCGTAGCTTGTGGTTACGTAATTCGCTATTTCCTTGACAAAATGAACAAGAAAAAGGAGGCGAAATAATATGAGCTTTTTAGATGTTCTATATTTCATCATTCCCTCTGCTATTTTTTATGCAGCTCCACTTATCTTTACGGCAATTGGAGGAGTTTTCTCAGAGCGATCAGGTGTTGTTAACATTGGACTAGAAGGTTTAATGGTAATGGGTGCATTTATCGGCATACTATTTAACTTGAAATTTGTTGACGTATTCGGAGTTTATACTCCATGGTTAGCACTTCTTGCAGCGATGGTTGCTTCTGCATTATTTTCTTTAATGCATGCAGTTGCAGCGATATCATTCCGTGCAGATCAAACCATATCTGGGGTTGCGATTAATATGCTTGGTGTAGCAGTCGCATTATTTTCTGTGAAAATGATTTTCGGTAAAGGGCAAACAGACTATATTCAGGAACGTTTCATACGATTTGATATTCCTTTTTTAAGTGACATTCCAGTAATTGGACCAATGTTTTTCAAAGATGTGTATTCTACATCTATATTAGCTATTGCTGTAGCAATTGGAGCTTGGTTCGTCATTTATAAAACTCCGTTCGGCTTACGCCTTCGTGCTGTAGGTGAGCACCCGATGGCTGCTGACACAATGGGTGTAAATGTAACAAAAATGCGTTATATTGCAGTTGTATTATCAGGAGCTCTTGCTGGTATCGGTGGTGCAGTATATTCTCAAGCCATCTCTGGAGAATTCAGTCATACTACTATAAATGGACAAGGGTTCATGGCACTTGCTGCAATGATATTTGGTAAGTGGCATCCACTTGGAGCCCTTGGAGCAGCTCTATTCTTTGGTTTTGCTCAAGCGTTAAGTATTGTTGGTGGGCAAATTCCTTTTATTGACCAAGTACCAAGCTACGTCTTGCATATCTTACCTTATGTATTAACAATTTTGGCGGTAGCAGGATTTATTGGTAAGGCAAATGCGCCAAAAGCTAGTGGAGTACCTTACATTAAAGGGAAAAGATAAATTGAAATGAGAATAGACGCCGTTTAGCTACCAAAAGCAAATGTGGTTGGGGTAGGTCTGCGAAGTTCGCCACATCATTTGGTAAAGCAGACATGACCTTCTTCGTGCGGACCAAGGAGTCAGTTCCTAAGCCTCCGCAGGAAATTGGCATTTAACCTCGAGTAGCTGGCGTCTGTAGCTGAATAGTAAGCTAATTTTCTGATTTTAGAATTAGGAACCAAATTTATTTGGTTCCTTTTTGTTTGTCATAGAATCGTTAGAACATGTATAGTGAAGAGAAGAAAGAGTTAAACTAGAAAGAAAAAGGGGGACACCAACATGTTTCAGCAGTTTGATCTTGCACATGGTGTTAAGCTTTATGTACGACCGACAGAACAATTTAAAACAATTAATATTTCATTTAAGTGGAAACAATCAATAACAGCACAAGACGCTTCCATTCGTGCAGTGCTTGCCAACATACTTCAATATAGCAATGAAGTATATCCATCGAATGCAGAATTTCGTAAACGATTAGATGATTTATATGGAGCGGTATTATATTTTGATACATCTAAAAAGGGAAACAATCATATTTTTTCCTTAAATGCAGAAATGGTGAATGATGCATATTTATTAAAAGAAAAAGTAGTAGATGAAGTTTTTTCATTACTTGCAACAGTGATTTTCAAACCTTTATTAGTGAACGGGAAATTTGTAGATTCGATTGTAAAACGCGAGAAGGAACAAGTGATTGAGAGAATTCAATCGATGTATGATGACAAAACAAGATATGCTCAACAACGTTTGCTCGAAAATATTCGTCCAGATCAACCTGCATCTATCTCTTCAAATGGGACAGTAGCTACAGTACAATCAATTACAAATGAACAATTGATCGACATGCATAAAAAATTATTAGATGATGATGAGCTTTCCATTTATATAGTTGGGGATATTGATGTTCAAGATATTAAAGAGAAAATGAAAAATCATTTCACATTTTCGGACAGAAAAGGGACAGTTCCAATTGAGAATCACATTGAGCAACAACAAATAATAAATGGTAAGAATTATTTACATGAAATTCAAGACATGAAACAAGGGAAATTACATATCGCCTATCATACACCAATTACTTTTTATTCGGAAGAATATCCTATTATGCAAATGACAAATGGCATATTAGGAGGATTTGCTCATTCAAAGATATTCATGAATGTCCGGGAAAAAGAAAGTATGGCTTACTATGCTTCAAGTAATTATTCTTCTTTGTATGGTCTAATTTTTGTGTTAGCAGGTATTGATTCAAATTTGCAAGAAAAAGCAGTTCAATTAATTGATGAACAGCTAAAAGCTATGCAAAAAGGTGATATCTCTGACTTAGAAATTAACCAAACAAAATCGATGTTAAAAAATCAATTAAAAGAAGCTTTAGATTCTGCAAGAGCGCAAATTGATATTTATGATCAATATAAAGAATTAAATGAAGATTTTACGGTCGAAGAATGGGTAGAAAAATGGTCCAATGTGACAAAGGAACAAATAAAACAGATGGCTTCTAAAATAGAGAAGGAGTTTGTCTATTTCCTATCTGGTAAGGATGGTGCAAGCAATGAATGAAACTTATTTTAATCAACTAGAAGAAACTTTATACCATGAAAAACTGCCAAATGGTTTAAATGTTTATATTTTACCCAAAAAAGGGTTCTCTAAAACTTTTGTAACTTTTACTACAAATTATGGTTCGATTGACCGGGAATTTATTCCTCTTGGAAAGGATGAACCAGTAATTGTTCCTGACGGAATAGCACATTTTTTAGAGCATAAAATGTTTGAAAAAGAAGAAGGGGATGTATTTCAAAAGTTTAGTGAGAACGGGGCATCAGCTAATGCATTTACTTCTTTTACTAGAACCGCCTATTTGTTCTCATCAACAGATCTTGTGCTAGAAAATACGAAAGTATTGCTTGATTTTGTGCAACAACCTTACTTTACTGAACAAACAGTTGAAAAAGAAAAAGGTATTATTGCACAGGAAATAACGATGTATGATGACCAACCAGATTGGCGTTTATACTTTGGTGCAATAGAGAACATGTATAAAGAACATCCAGTAAAAATAGACATCGCTGGAACTGTTGAATCGATACAACAAATTACAGCTGATCATTTATATGAATGCTATAATACTTTTTACCATCCTTCCAATATGATGGTATTTGTCGTAGGAGCAGTGAATCCGGAAGAAATGATGACTTTTATTAAAAAAGATCAATCATCGAAATCATTTGAACAACCACAGGAAATTAAACGATTTTTTCCAAATGAGCAAAGTTCTGTAGCTTTTTCAGAAAGAACATTACAGATGGATGTACAAAAACCAAAGGTAATTTTCGGGATAAAATCAAATAATACGAATATTTCTGGTAAAGAAATGTTAAATTATGAGCTTTCTATGCAAGTAGCAGTAGAACTCATTTTCGGAAGAACGTCTCTCTTCTATCAGGATGTTTATGAAAAGGGTTTAGTTGATGAATCATACTCTGCAGATTTTTCGATGGAACATGGTTATGGGTTTACTATGATTGGTTCTGATTCTATTGACACAAATGAGCTGGTAAAATCGATCAAACAAGCTATTCTAGACAATTCGAAAGAATGGAAGTTTTCGGACGAAGATTTAAAACGCATTACACGTAAGAAAATCGGATTTTTCTTACGTGCATTAAACTCTATTGAATATATTGCCAATCAATTTACACGTTACTCATTCAACAATATGAACTTATTTGATGTTGTTCCAACGCTGGAAAATATAACGATGGAACAAGTTAGAAATGCTTTTGAATCGATGCAAGACGAAGATGCACATACCGTATTTACAATTATTCCAAAAGAGAAAAAGAACAATGAATAAAAAGTTTGCATTAGTAGTAGGTGCATCAGGTGAAATCGGCCATGCAATTAGTTATAAACTTGCAGAAGCTGGTTGGTCTTTGTACTTACATTATGCAAGCAATGAAGAGCTTGTAAAACGTCTCTTAGAAAAGTTAGAAGCAACTTATCATGAGCAAGAATTTATACCCGTACAAGCCGATATGCGTGATGCGGAGTCAGTAGAAAAGTTATCATCTTCTATTTTTTCAATACAGTCAGTTGTTTTTGCTCAAGGGCATAGTTTGTATAAAGGACTAGAAGATACTACATTAAAAGAGATTCGCCATCTATTTCAAGTACATGTGGAGCATCCAATGTACTTAGTTGCTCAATTGACTCCTAAACTTCGCAAATGTGAAAATGCTTCAATTGTTTTTGTAGGTTCAATTTGGGGAGAAACAGGTGCTTCCTATGAAGTTGCTTATTCTGCTGCAAAAGGGGCTCAACATGCATTTGTAAAAGCTTTTGCAAAAGAAGTAGGTTCCCAAAAAATTACCGTTAATACAGTTGCTCCAGGGTTTATTGATACTAAAATGAATCATCATGTGGAACAAGAAGTTCGACAACTCCTATTGGAGGAAATACCAACAGGTGTATTTGGTTCTGCGGAAGATGTAGCGAATACAGTGTTATTTCTAGTTAGCGAGAAAGCAAATTATATAACCGGTCAAATTATTCGTGTAAATGGTGGATGGTATATTTAATATGATTAGGATGTTCTAGACTATAAGCTCGTACTAGACCATAGTCTGAATAACCAAATACGAAAATCAAAGAGCTTTATTGCAGCTTTTTTTTATCTTGACGACAAAGTATTTTATAAAACGCTTAAGAATAGAAATGAGGTTACTTCATCCAAATAAAAGAGAAGATAGTGGATAACTATTATTAGGAATTGTTTACAAGGCAGGGCACCCATGAAGACTCCTGTGGGAATAGCTTGAGCTGAAGACCCCTCAGGAACGCAGTGACGGAAGGAAGGCTAAGGGCGCCTCGTCCTGAGGCGACGCCTTCATGACCAACATCGTGTTGGCCTAGGAGGCTGAAGCCAAGCCCACGGAAAGCGAAGTGGTGGTCCCTGCCAATTTAATATACAACTCTATACATCCAAAATTGAGTTTGTCTACAGTCTGAAAAGAGCTTTATTGCAGCTCTTTTCTTTTTTTCTTTTATTCATCTAAGAAATCAGATATGATAGAACTTATAATGAGTGAATAACGTCATCTAAATAGAGAGGACAGATATAGTATGGCTAGTGAGTGGTTTTTTGAATACGAAATTCAGATAAATCGTCCCGGACTTCTCGGAGATATTGCTTCTTTACTTGGTATGCTTAGAGTAAACATTGTCACAATTAACGGTGTGGACGAAGGTCGTCGTGGAATGCTTATTAAAGCAGAAAAAAAAGAAAATATCGAGCGATTTGAGCATATTGCTTCTACGATGGAAACGATTCAATTAACTAAGTTTAGAGAACCGAAGCTTAGAGATCGCCTAGCTGTTAGACATGGTAGATATATTCAACGAGATGCCGATGATAAAAAGACATTTCGTTTTGTTCGTGATGAACTAGGTTTACTTGTAGATTTTATGGCGGAAATATTTAAACAAGAAGGTCATAAGTTAATTGGAATTAGAGGGATGCCGCGTGTAGGTAAAACCGAATCAGTTGTTGCTGCGAGCGTATGTGCAAATAAAAAATGGATATTTCTTTCTTCTACAATGATTAAGCAAACTATCAGAAGTCAACTTGCAGGGGACGAGTTTAGTGATCGCAATATTTTTATATTAGATGGTATTGTGACAAGAAATTCAAATGATGAAAAACATCAAATGTTAGTTAGAGAAATGATGCGTATGCCAACTATTAAAGTAGTAGAACACCCGGATATGTTTATCCAGCATTCCGAGTATTCAATTGATGATTTTGATTATATAATTGAACTTCGTCATAGCCCTGAGGAAGAATTTACGTATGAAATGATGGAGAAAAACCACGGAATGTCCGACAAGGGATTTGAAGGATTTGGTGGATTTAATTTTTAACAGGTAGGTGTTTTAATTGACAGAACTGGGATCTCGCTTAAAAGATGCGAGAAAAGCAAAAGGTTATAGTATTGATGATTTACAAGAAATTACAAAAATTCAAAAGAGATATTTGGCGGGAATAGAAGAAGGTAACTATGAAACGATGCCAGGATCTTTCTATGTGCGTGCATTTATAAAGCAATATGCAGAAGCAGTTGGTTTAAATGGGGACGAGCTATTAGAAATGTATAAAACTGAAATTCCTACTCCATCAAATGAAGAAGTTTCAAAAAATATTCCAGCAACTCCTACTAGAAGATCTTTAGGTGGTCGTTCTTCCAATAAATTAATGGAAGTTTTTCCAATGGTTGTTGTTGCCCTATTCATTATTGTTATTATCGTTATCTTGTGGATTCTTTTTCAGAAGACGCCAAAAAACGAAGTAGATCAAACTGAAGTAGATACTACTTTAACAATGGAAACAAAACCAAAGTCCGAAGAAAATAGTTCGGTTAAACCAAAAGAGGAAGAAAAGCCTACAGAAGAGCCTAAAGAAGAGGTCGTTCCACCAGTTGAAGAAACAAAACCAGAACAACAGCTAACAATTGTCGAAACGCAAGGAGAAACGACTACCTATGATTTAACGAATGCTGAAAAATACGATTTAAAAGTAGTTGCGGCTAATAAAACGTGGCTTAATATAAGAGATGAAAACAATAAAATACTAGTTGATCGAGCAGTTAATGCTGGTGAGACTTATGAGTTAGATGCAAGTGAATTTTCACGTATTCGTGTTCGAATGGGTCATACTCCAGGTAACATGGTGTATATTAATGATCAATTGGTTGAATTTCAACCAAATAGAACTACTCAAAATTTAGTAATACAGTTCAACAAATAGTCATCTATAAGATGGCTATTTTGTTTGAAAAATGAAAGGAGCTTACTATAGATGAAAATGAATGTTCCAAATCAAATTTCGATGTTTCGTATCTTTTTAATTCCCGTTTTTATGTTTTTTATGCTGATTGATTTTAACTGGGGAAATGTAAGTTTTCTTGGGGCAACTATACCTATGGGACATCTAATTGGAGCAATTGTTTTTATTATTGCTTCGATTACCGATTTTATTGATGGTTATTATGCGCGTAAATATAATTTAGTGACCAATATGGGGAAGTTTTTAGATCCTTTAGCAGATAAACTTCTTGTTTCAGCTGCACTTATCATTTTAGTTCAGTTTGGAATTGCACCTGCATGGGTAGTAATTTTAATTATTAGTCGTGAGTTTGCAGTAACAGGATTACGCTTGATTCTAGCAAATGAAGGAGAAGTAGTTGCAGCAAACATGTTAGGGAAAATTAAAATGTGGACACAAATTATTGCAATATCTTCCTTGTTATTAGGAAATGTTTTCTTTGAAATGTTCTCCATCCCTTTTGACATGATTATGTTGTATATTTGCCTTGTATTTACTTTATGGTCTGGTATCGATTACTTTTATTTAAACCGTAAAGTATTACTGGATTCTAAGTAGGAAGGAAGAATGAGTAGATGAAAGCAGAAATTATTGCCGTGGGTTCAGAATTGTTATTGGGGCAAATTTCCAATACAAATGCAAAATTTATATCATCTCAATTAGCTGAGCTAGGAATCGACGTGTATTATCATACAGTAGTAGGTGATAATTCCAATCGATTATTAGAAACCATTAAACTCGCAGAACAACGTGCAGATTTACTCATTTTCACAGGCGGTTTAGGACCAACAAAAGATGATTTAACAAAGGAAACGATTGCTACCCATTTGAATAAGAGATTAATAATGGATGATCATGCCTTGGTAGATATTGAAGAGTTTTTCAAAAGAATGAATCGCGTAATGACTGAAAATAATAAAAAGCAAGCGTTAATATTAGAAGGTTGCAATGTCCTTCCAAATAAGCATGGTATGGCTCCAGGAATGCTGTTATCTACAGATAAGCACTCATATATACTTTTACCTGGTCCACCAAAAGAAATGGAGCCAATGTTCCAATTTGAAGCAAAACCAATGCTTTCAAAATTGATAAATGAAGAAACAATTATATTATCACATGTTATTCGTTTTTATGGAATTGGAGAAGCGGAATTAGAAACAAAAGTCCAAGACCTTTTGGATAATCAAACGAATCCCACATTAGCACCACTTGCTTCAGATGGAGAAGTTACGTTGCGTCTTACTGCTAAAAGTGAGACTGAGTTGGATGCACGTGAAAAAATTGATACCCTTCAAGCTGAGATTTTTAAGCGGGTAGGAGAGTATGTTTATGGTTATAATGATGACTCTCTTGCTTCCAAGCTTCAGGAAATTTTAGTTGAAAACCAATTGACTATTTCTGCTGCTGAAAGTATGACTGCAGGATTATTTCAATCAGAACTTGCTTCAATCCCTGGCATGGGAGCAGTTTTAGTTGGAGGTATGATTACATATACCGAAGAGATTAAAGTGGAGCAACTTGGCGTTAAGCAACAAATTATTACTGAATCCGGTGTTGTTTCTAGCAAATGTGCAGAAGCCATGGCAATTCGTATTAAAGAAAAGTTTGGAACGAATATAGGTGTTGGTATTACTGGCGCAGCTGGGCCAGATGCGCATGGTGGACAGCCTGCAGGAACTGTTTGGATAGGTCTTGTTTTGAACCAAATGGCACCATTCTCCTACCAGCTAAATCTTACTGGAATGAGAAACACGAACAGATTGAGAGCAGTAAAGTTTGCCATTCACTATTTAATCAGGTTACTTCGTGAACACGGATTTACAACCATTTAACTTTTTTCAGTACTGGTACAAAGTGAACGGAAGAGTAGAAGTAATTATTTCGTTAAGCCAAAATAGAGTTTTCAACGAAAAAAACAGTTCAAAATTGATTTTTGGACTGTTTTTAGCTTCTAAAATGAAATTGATGGTAAAAATAACGAATAGACGTTCGCTTTTTTCTTGTATATTTCTCAATTACCTAGTATAGTAGAGATAGAAATAAAAATCAGACTTACTTTAAGGGAGGAAAAACAGTTGGCTAATGATCGTAAAGCAGCTTTAGAAATGGCTTTAAAACAAATAGAGAAACAATTTGGTAAAGGTTCTATTATGAAACTTGGTGAAAAAACAGATAGAGAGATATCGACTTCATCTAGTGGCTCCTTAGCACTTGATGCAGCTTTAGGAATAGGTGGATATCCACGTGGAAGAATTATTGAAACATATGGTCCAGAAAGTTCTGGTAAAACAACGGTTGCTCTTCACGCGATAGCAGAGGTACAAAAAAGTGGAGGGCAAGCAGCGTTTATTGATGCTGAGCATGCATTAGATCCAGTTTATGCACAAAAACTAGGAGTAAATATTGATGAATTACTGCTTTCTCAACCTGATACAGGTGAACAAGCACTTGAAATTGCTGAAGCATTAGTCCGCAGTGGTGCAGTAGAAATTTTAGTTATTGACTCAGTAGCTGCACTAGTACCTAAAGCGGAGATTGAGGGAGAAATGGGAGATTCTCATGTTGGCCTTCAAGCCCGTCTAATGTCGCAAGCATTACGTAAATTATCTGGTGCTATTAACAAGTCGAATACGATTGCAATTTTCATCAACCAAATTCGTGAAAAAGTTGGCGTAATGTTTGGAAACCCAGAAGTTACACCTGGTGGACGTGCACTAAAATTCTATAGTTCAGTGCGATTAGAAGTTAGACGTGCTGAAGCTATTAAACAAGGAACTGATATTGTAGGTAACAAAACGAAGATCAAAGTTGTAAAAAATAAAGTTGCACCTCCATTTAGAACTGCTGAAGTGGATATTATGTACGGTGAAGGAATCTCCCAAGAAGGAGAAATAATCGATCTTGGGTCTGAGTTGGATATTGTACAAAAGAGTGGATCATGGTATGCATACAATGAAGAGCGCTTAGGACAAGGTAGAGAAAATGCGAAACAATTCCTAAAAGAAAATCCTGCTATTAAAAATGAAATTGCTCTTAAAATTCGCGAGTCACTTGGTATGGCTGGAAGTTCATACACAATTGCTGGACACGAACCTGAAGAAGAAGATGAAGAATTTGAATTATTATTATCTGAAGAATAAAATATTGAAAAGTCTCTCAATTATTGGGAGACTTTTTTTTTATATTCCTTCCGTTTCCTTGACAGAGTATTTCTACATCTATACAATTAAAATTGTATAATTTCTTGAATAAAAGATGAAAAGGCAATACATATATGCCATGTGTATATATGTGCCGACTATAACTTAAAAAGTATAGCAATAGGGGGGTGTTCGAATGTTAGAAATTATCATCTCCGCCTTGCTTGGTCTGATTGTCGGTGCGCTTGTTGGTTATAATTATCTTAAAAAAGTGAACGATTCAAAAGTGTCCGGTGCAAAACAATCTTCTGCACTCATCTTAGATGAAGCAAAGCGAGAAGCAGAAGCTTTGAAGAAAGAAGCACTGTTAGAAGCCAAAGATGAAACTCACCAATTACGAAATGAAGCAGAATCTGACATCCGTGAACGCCGTATGGAACTGCAAAAACAGGAAAATCGGTTATTACAAAGAGAAGAGAATCTTGATCGTAAGGATGATGCTCTAAACAAGAGAGAAGTAGGTCTTGAGCGTAAAGAAGATGCTCTAACTGAAAGACAACAGCATATCGAACAGAAGGAAAGTAAAGTGGACGAGTTAGTTAGTATGCAAAAAAGCGAGCTTGAAAGAATTTCTACTTTAACGCGTGAAGAAGCGAAGTCAATAATTCTTCAAGAAGTAGAAAATGAGCTTGCAACGGACATTGCTGTCATGACAAAAGAATCTGAAACTCGTGCAAAGGAAGAGTCGGATAAAAAGTCTCGAGAAATCCTTTCTTTAGCATTACAACGATTTGCAGCTGATCATGTGGCAGAAACAACTGTTTCCGTTGTCAATTTACCAAATGATGAAATGAAAGGTCGCATCATTGGTCGTGAAGGTCGAAACATCCGTACGTTAGAAACCCTCACTGGTATTGATTTAATTATTGATGATACACCAGAAGCTGTTATTCTATCAGGATTTGATCCGATACGTAGGGAAACAGCTCGTTTAGCACTTGAAAAGCTAGTACAGGATGGACGTATACATCCAGCTCGCATTGAGGAAATGGTAGAGAAATCCAGAAGAGAAGTGGATGAGCAAATTCGTGAAATCGGCGAGCAAACAACATTTGATATCGGTATTCACAATTTACATCCTGATCTGATGAAAATTTTAGGTAGACTTCGCTATCGTACAAGCTACGGTCAAAATGTGTTAAAGCATTCTACAGAAGTAGCCTATTTAGCTGGATTACTGGCTGCTGAGCTTGGAGAAGATGTAACTCTTGCGAGACGTGCTGGGTTACTACACGATATTGGAAAAGCAATTGATCATGAAGTAGAAGGAAGCCATGTAGAAATTGGTGTAGAATTGGCAACCAAGTATAAAGAGCATCCTGTAGTCATAAACAGTATTGCTTCACATCATGGTGACACGGAAGCTACTTCGGTTATTGCAGTTTTAGTAGCAGCTGCAGATGCACTGTCCGCTGCACGTCCAGGGGCTAGAAGTGAAACACTTGAAAACTACATTCGTCGTTTAGAAAAACTGGAAGAAATTTCAGAGTCGTACGAAGGTGTAGAAAAATCTTTTGCAATACAAGCAGGAAGAGAGATTCGTATTATGGTACGTCCAGATCAAATAGATGATTTAACTGCACATCGTTTGGCAAGGGATATACGTAAGCGGATTGAAGAAGAACTAGATTATCCTGGTCATATTAAAGTGACTGTTATTAGAGAAACTAGAGCGGTAGAATACGCAAAATAATAGAAAAAGGCTTCGATAAGAAGCCTTTTTTTCGTGAAGGGATAGAAGTTTGAATATGAAGATATTATTTATAGGTGACATCGTTGGTTCAATAGGAAGAGATACATTAGAAAGCTATTTACCACGATTAAAAAGAAAATATTCGCCAGATGTAGTTATTGCAAATGGAGAAAACGCTGCGGCAGGACGAGGTATTACAAAAAGTATTTTTCAATCATTATTACATATGGGTGTCGATGTTGTAACTATGGGAAATCATACTTGGGATCAAAAAGAAATTATGGACTTTATTGATGATACTGACTATTTAATTCGTCCTGCAAACTTTTCAGAGGAAGCTCCTGGTAAAGGAATGACGACTATTACTAAAAACGGACAAACTATTTCTGTTATCAACTTGCATGGAAGAACTTTCTTACCTCCACATGATGACCCATTTAAAAAAGCTACTGAGTTAGTAGAAGAAGCAAAAAAAATATCACCTATTATCTTCGTAGACTTTCACGCAGAAGCAACAAGTGAAAAAATTGCTTTTGGGTGGCATTTGGACGGTAAAGCATCAGTTGTAGTAGGAACACATACACATGTCCAAACAGCAGATTCTCGGATATTACCAGGAGGAACAGCATATATTACAGATGTTGGAATGACTGGTCCATATGATGAAGTTTTAGGAATGAAAAAAGAAGATGTTTTATATCGTTTCCAAACGAATATGCCGACTCGTTTTGAAGTGCCAAAAAATGGCCGTTCCGTCTTAAGTGGAATATTTGTAGAAGTAAACGATGTGACTGGTAAATCCATACATCAAGAACGAGTTTATATAAATGATGATTATCCCTTTAAGGGGTAAAAGAGTCTAAAAAAATTCCTCTTAGCATAAGTTAGATTATGGACGAAAGCAAGTTCATAATCTAGCGATAAAAGGAGAAATGATAGTGGATTCTTTAAAAGTATCTTCTCGTTCAAACCCAAATTCAGTTGCAGGTGCATTAGTTGCAGTAATAAGAGAACAAGGGTATGCAGAGATGCAAGCAGTAGGAGCAGGTGCATTAAATCAAGCAATTAAAGCAATCGCAATTGCAAGAGGATTTGTTGCGCCTAGTGGTACAGATTTAACTTGCTCACCTGCTTTTACAGATATTATTATATCAGGTGAAGATCGAACTGCTTTGAAGCTATTGGTAGAAAAAAAGTCAAAATAATCTTAGACTGTTGAAAATGTGTTTTCATTTTTCCAACGAAATTAAGTTGCCTCGACTGATAAGTGTATTAATGATAGTCAAAGGCGACAACTTTGAATTTAAATATTTTTTACCTGAAGTCGCTACTGTATTAGTAGCGACTTCATTTATGTTTTTGTGGACTCTGTTGCTCTATTAAAAAGCATGTTGGGAGTCGTTTCAACGATTTTCTTCCTCATTGGAAAGAACTATCTAGTAAATTAGTTTAAAATGGACTTTTCCAATGCCATCCGCAAGCTCATTGGGGATTGACAACACGTTTTTTCGCGGATTTCCCTTCACAAAAACAATCGCATAATTTAACAGAGCTTATGTTTAATATATTTATATATAATGATATTCTGAATATAATGTGACGTTGCTATTCCGTCAAAGGTCTGATTTTCATTAAAAATATAGGGAATACATAGTGAATCTCCTTACTTCGTGATAAACTTATGAAGGAAAAAAAGATTTAGCTTCATTACTTCAAAGAGTAGAGGTTTAATTACATACCCTGCTGAAAAGTCACAGATATTGAAAAGAATTATAAGATTGATGTTATCTAAATTCGTTGATAGCTTTTGGCTAAGGAAAAGTTTTATGTATCATTTAATACGTAACGGCTTGGTAAAAGGCTGACCTATCATTAATTCAAATTCTGGACGCACATACGATGAGGCACATTCGATTAAGAAAGACAGGAGATGTTTATATGTTGCAACAACTTTCATGGAAAGTAGGAGGGCAGCAAGGAGAGGGTATCGAAAGTACCGGTGAGATATTCTCAATGGCGATGAACCGCCTTGGATATTACCTATACGGATATCGTCATTTCTCTTCTCGTATTAAAGGTGGACATACGAATAATAAAATCTGTGTACGACCTACTCAAGTACGTACAATCCCAGATAATTTAGATATACTTGTAGCGTTTGATCAAGAAACAATAGATGTTAATTACAATGAATTGACGGAAAATAGTATTATACTAGCCGACGCTAAGTTTTCTCCAATTTCACCTGAAAATTGTGTAGCACCTATGTATATTGTTCCATTTACGGAGATTGCCGCAGAGCTTGGTACATCACTTATGAAAAACATGGTAGCAATTGGAGCAACTTCTGCATTATTAAATTTAGATAAAGCTGTGTTCCAAGGTGTGGTTGATGAGATTTTCGGTAAAAAAGGAACAGAAGTAGTGGAAAAAAATATGCAAGCCATTCAACAAGGTTTTGATGTAATGGCTGAGCAATTAGGAGACCGTTTAGGAGAATGGGAACTTGTTGCGGCTGACGGCAAGCATCGTATGTTCATGATTGGAAACGACGCAATTGCACTTGGCGCGTTAACAGCGGGTGTTCGCTTCATGGCAGCATATCCAATTACTCCTGCTTCTGAGATTATGGAATATATGATTAAAAAGCTACCGTTATTTGGTGGTGCTGTTATTCAAACAGAAGATGAAATTGCAGCTGCAACAATGGCGATTGGTTCTAATTACGGAGGCGTTCGTGCTTTTACAGCTTCTGCAGGACCTGGACTTTCTCTTATGATGGAAGCAATTGGTTTATCAGGAATGACAGAGCAACCACTCGTAATAGTAGATACACAACGTGGCGGACCATCAACAGGTCTTCCAACAAAACAAGAACAATCCGATCTTATGCAAATGATTTATGGTACGCATGGGGAAATTCCTAAAGTAGTTATTGCCCCAAGTACTGGGGAAGAAGCTTTTTTTGACACGATTCAAGCATTTAATATCGCTGAAGAACTACAACTTCCAGTAATTATTTTGTCAGATTTACAACTATCATTAGGTAAACAAACGGTGGAGCCGTTTGATTATTCTAAAATAGAAATTCGTCGTGGTAAATTAATTCAAAACGAGGAAATTCCAGCAACGGAAGATAAATCTTACTTTAAGCGATTTGAAGTAACAAAAGATGGTATTTCACCGCGTGTCCTACCTGGAACTGAGCATGCAATTCATCATGTAACTGGTGTAGAGCATGATGAAACTGGAAAACCATCCGAAGCTGCTACCAATCGTAAAGCTCAAATGGACAAACGATTAGGAAAACTAAAGTATATCAATTTTAGTGAACCAGTTTATGTCAATGCTCCTTATGAAGATGCAGATATTTTATTTGTTGGCTTTAATTCTACAAGAGGTGTGTTAGAAGAGTTACAGCAAACACTAAATGCCCAAGGTATGAAAGTGAATCATGCTCATATCCGATTAATACACCCATTTCCAGTTGAAGAAGTGCAATCATTAGTAGCAAATGCAAAAAAAGTAGTTGTAGTGGAAAATAATGCAACAGGTCAACTAGCAAACATTTTGAAAATGAATGTAGGCGGACATGATAAAGTGATAAATGTAACGAAATATGACGGAACACCATTTTTGCCGTTACAACTTGAAAAACAAGTAAAGGAGTTGCTTATCTGATGGTAACATTTAAAGATTTTCGTAACAATGTCAAACCAAATTGGTGCCCAGGTTGCGGTGACTTTTCTGTTCAAGCAGCTATTCAACGTGCGGCAGCAAATGTGGGAATACTTCCCCATGAATTAGCAGTAATCTCTGGTATTGGATGCTCGGGACGGATTTCAGGGTATATCCATTCTTATGGTTTCCATGGTATTCACGGTAGAGCACTTCCGATTGCACAAGGGTTAAAAATGGCAAATAAAGATCTTCACGTTATAGCATCTGGGGGAGATGGAGACGGTTTTGCCATCGGACTTGGGCATACAATTCATTCTATTCGCCGTAATATAGATTTAACGTATGTAGTTATGGATAACCAAATTTACGGATTAACAAAAGGGCAAACTTCTCCGCGTTCTGCAGAAGGATTTAAAACAAAGTCAACGCCAGGTGGTGCAATTGAGCCGTCGCTTAAACCACTTGAACTAGCACTTACTTCTGGTGCGACATTTGTTGCTCAAGGATTTTCATCCGATATAAAAGAATTGACCGCTATTATCGAAGCAGGTATTAAACATAAAGGCTTTTCATTTATTAATGTATTTAGCCCTTGTGTAACATACAATAAAGTAAATACGTATGATTGGTTTAAAGAACATTTAACAAAGCTTTCTGATATCGAAGGTTATAATCATACAAATCGTGAAGAAGCAATGAGAGTAGTAATGGAAAAGGAAGGTCTTGTAACAGGTATTATCTATCAAAATGAACAAGCACCTTCGTATCAAGAGCAAGTTCCAGGTTATGCAGAAGATCCACTTGTTGATCAAAATTTGAAAATGAGTGAAGAAGAATTTAATCTTTTGATGCAAGACTTTATGTAAAAAGAAGCCGCCAATAAAAATTGGCGGCTTTTCTTAAAGAACAAGGACGAAAAATTTTATAGAGAGGATTCCGTTCCAAGCGGACACTTTCCGCGGGCGTTGCCTCAGACTCCTCGCTTCGCTGTGGGGTCTTCTACTAACGCTATTTCCGCCGGAGTCGACGCTTTCCACTTCATCTATCTAGTTAAGCAGTGTATAATCATGTTCTTTCTATTTAGTGATTTCATGGATTCTCTTATTACCAAAAGCATTCAACTACTTGGTACTTAAGTTTCTAGCGAACGGAGGGCAAACACTTGCCATACGATTACCCAACAAAGAGCAGCTTTTAAGTGACGCAGTCGCTTATATGCTGCTCTTTGTATTTACCCGTTAATCATATAACCCAAAGTGATCATAGAGATATTCCTAAAGAATTCCAATCAAGTATTCTTGTTTAAAAAGTATCTTTTAAAAAGAAGTATACAAAAATTAAAATATCTAATAATAGCGATCCTTTCCAATACTTTAATGAGGAAAGGGTTGTTGTTTTTGTTGTATAATGAGTGTATTAATTTTAGGTAGCATGTCAATGATATCAAATCAATGAACTAGTATTTTTATCTTTTGTGAACGGAAGTATTTGAGCTTAATAAAGACGGATATACGAATAAATTTAAAAAATTACGCTTTTATGCTACTAGTAAGGCTGCTTTCATAGTTGGAAACCGCTACTTTCAAACATAGGAAGTGATTTCCTTTTGAACAGTAGTTTTCTATCCTTTTTTCTTATTCTATTAATCGTTAAGTGGTGAACTAGTTGATTAGAGTGGAGGCGGCGACTTCTGCGGGAATAGCATGAGCTGAAAGCCCCACAGGAGCAGAGCGACGAGGAGATTGAAGCCATGCCCGCGAAAAGCGTCCGCCGCAGCGGAAATCAACGACTATTTATGGTATTCAATAAAATATTCGACTTGTACACACATATTTATGACCAATTCAGCACTTTTAAGCTTTAAACCTTGTGGCAATGGAGTTCTATTCAGTATAATAATAGGATGGATATTCGTGTTATTATACGAATGTATGAAAGGAGCGTTCTCATGAACGAAGAATCACGTTTACTTAGCAGTCAAGTGAAAGAACCTAATTCTCCGGACAAAAAATCCGAGAAGGATTATAGTAAATATTTTCAAGCAGTATATACGCCTCCATCTTTAAAAGAAGCAAAAAAACGAGGAAAAGAAGAAGTTGCTTACCATAACGACTTTGCCATCGCCGAAGAATTTAGAGGTATGGGACAAAATCGAAAATTTTATATACGTACTTATGGCTGTCAAATGAATGAGCATGACACAGAGGTAATGGCTGGTATATTCATGCAACTTGGGTATGAACCAACAGATACCGTGGACGATGCAAACGTCATTCTTTTAAATACTTGTGCAATCCGTGAAAATGCGGAAAACAAAGTGTTCGGCGAGCTAGGTCATTTAAAGCATTTGAAACAAAATAATCCGGATGTATTAATCGGTGTTTGTGGCTGCATGTCACAAGAAGAATCTGTAGTAAATAAAATTTTGAAAACTTACAATCAAGTTGATATGATTTTCGGAACGCATAATATTCATAGACTTCCGAACATATTAAACGAAGCATACCTTTCAAAAGAAATGGTAGTTGAAGTTTGGTCAAAAGAAGGCGATGTAATTGAAAACTTGCCACGTGTGAGAAAAGGTTCGATCAAAGCATGGGTTAATATTATGTATGGCTGCGATAAATTCTGTACGTATTGCATTGTCCCTTACACACGAGGTAAAGAACGTAGTCGTCGTCCAGAAGATATTATTCAAGAAATAAGACATCTAGCTGCTCAGGGATACAAAGAAGTAACATTGCTCGGCCAAAACGTAAACGCATATGGAAAAGACTTTGAAGATTTAGATTATCGTTTTGGTGATTTAATGGACGATCTTCGTAAAATTGATGTTGCACGTATTCGCTTCATGACGAGTCATCCAAGGGATTTCGATGATCATTTAATCGAAGTGCTTGCAAAAGGCGGAAACTTAGTTGACCATATTCATTTACCTGTTCAGTCAGGTTCTTCTGAAATACTAAAAATAATGGCTCGTAAATATTCTAGAGAACATTACTTAGAACTTGTTCGTAAAATTAAAGCAGCTATTCCAAATGCATCTTTAACAACTGACATTATTGTTGGATTCCCTAATGAGACAGATGAGCAATTTGAAGAGACAATGTCTTTATATAAAGAAGTAGGCTTCGAACTGGCATATACGTATATTTATTCTCCACGGGAAGGTACTCCAGCTGCTAAAATGGTAGACAATGTACCGATGGAAGTGAAAAAAGAACGTTTACAGCGTTTAAATAAACTGGTAAATGACATGTCTGCGGAAGCAATGAAAAAGCTTGACGGACAAATTGTGGAAGTGTTAGTAGAAGGAGAAAGTAAAAATAATCCGGATGTTCTAGCAGGATACACAAGAAAAAGTAAGCTAGTGAACTTTAAAGGACCAAAAGAAATAATTGGCCAACTTGTGCAAGTGAAAATTACAGATGCAAAAACATGGTCACTTACTGGAGAACTAGTAGACGTACCAAATGGACAAAAGGTGGGAATATAATGACTACTAAGTACACAAAAGAAGATATCATTGAAAAAGCAAGAGAAATTGCTACGATGATTGCAAGCACAGAAGAAGTTGATTTCTTTAAAAGAGCAGAAGCTCAAATCAATGAAAATCAAAAAGTTCGTGAAAAAATTGCTAGTTTAAAAAGCTTACAAAAACAAGCAGTTAACTTTCAACATTTAGGTAAAGAAAAAGCTTTAAAATTAATTGAAGGAAAAATTGAAGCAATCGAAGCAGAAATTGATGAACTACCAATTGTTCAACAGTTTAAGCAATCACAAGGAGATGTAAACAGTCTTCTTCAAATGGTTGCAAATTCCATCTCAAACAATGTTACAAATCAAATTATAGAGGCAACAGGTGGAGATTTACTTAGAGGTGAAACTGGTTCACAAGTAAAAAACTCTACACCGGGTAGTTGTTCTTAAATAAGAAGAATTCGAAAAAGAATGTACAGGAAATCTGAAAAGATTTGTGTATGTTCTTTTTTTTTTGAAGAATCGAGAAGTATAGAAATTTTTATTCTTTGAACAGATTGATATCCGCTGCATGCTAATCCCCTCGGAGTCGTGGCCATCCGCTCCAATCAACATTGCTAATATGAAAGACAATATGTTTCTCAAATTAATGTACTGGTTTACTTTTTTGCATATTAATATGGCAAGTGGAAATTGAGAAAAAGTAGGCAGTATTGTATATCAGAAACAGTATGATTTCCGCTGCAGGCGGACGCTTTCTTACCTCTAGTCAAGGTAAGAAAATCTTATTTCATAGGTTCCATTGGTTAAACGCAGCCTCCTTCCCAAAAGAGATGGCGACCAAATCTTTTGTACGTGATTTTATGTATTACCTTTTCTTTATTCTTCGTCTGTTCCTTCCTTTCCCAAGATATAATCGGCTGTTTCCTTGTGTTTGCTCATAGTCCTTCATTTCGAATCCATGAATGAAAATAGCTTACGCTGTTTTCAATAGTACTCTTATTTAGTGTTCATTGTTGCTTTGAGTGCAGGTGCTCGACTCCTGCGGGAATAGCATGAGCCTTGAGACCCCGCAGGTAGCGAAGCGAACGAGGAGGCTCAAGTCATGCCCGCGGAAAGCGAGCGCCGGAACGGAAATCAACAACCTGTTGAATGGATTATCTGAATGTACAGGACGTCTTTACTTGCTGCTATTGCATGAGCGAATTGATCCGGCTATAAATTTGGCGGACAAATAATAAAAACTAGAGTTGATAGAAAATTTAGAAAAAGACTTTACAACAAAACTAAGATGTTGTATAGTTGGATAGTCGAGTGTTCAAGTAAACATATGTATAGATTTGGAGGTAAAGCTTTGAAGCCATCATTAGATGAAAATCAGCCACTTTTTCTACAAATTGCACAAATCATATTAGATGAAATCGTGGAAGGTCATTTAAAAGAAGGAGAACAATTGCCCTCTGAGAATGAATTGTCTCGCTTTTACAATATTAACCGTGCAACCATAAGAAAAGGGCTTCAAACTTTAGTTGATGATGCTTTTATTTATAAGCAAAGAGGTATCGGTATGTTTGTGAATGAAGGAGCTTATCAAAAAATATTAGATGAAAGACAGAAACAATATCGTCAGAATTATATAACCCCTTTATTAGAAGAAGGGGCTCGTTTAGGGATGGATGTCCAAAAGATTATCCAATTAATTAAAAAGGAGGATCAATCATGATAGAAATCAATCAGGTTCACTTTAGTTATGATTCAAACAAAATATTGCATGACTTTAATTTGTCTGAGAGCGAGAAAATCATCGTTGGACTTTGGGGGCGAAATGGAACTGGGAAAACTACCTTTATGAAGTTGTTAGCCGGTCATTTGAAACCTGATCAAGGGGAGATAAACATACAGGGATTTAATCCTTATAACCATGATCGAACAAATAATCATTTATGTTATATGCAAGAAGAGCATCCATTCAGTAAGATTTGGAAGGTAAAAGATGCGTTACGCTTTGGCGATTATTACAATCCAAATTTTGATATGAATTTTGCTAAAGAGCTTTTAACAGTTTTTAATTTGAATGAAAACAAAAATGTATCCAGGCTCTCTAAAGGTATGAAATCAGCACTGCAATTTATTATCGGTATTGCTAGTAATGCTGATATAACAATACTTGACGAACCGACCAATGGTTTAGATATAGGTATGCGAAAGAAATTTAACAAAGTATTATTGGAAAGTTATGAAGAAAACCCGAGGCTCATTCTTTTGTCCTCCCATCATATCGAAGAAATTCAAACTCTATGTGAAGCGTTGGTAGTGATTCATGATGGTAGAGTATTTCTCCATGAAACAATGGAAACGATGCGGGAAAAAGGCATTTGGTTAAGTGGAGAGAAGACCTATTTATTAAATATCATCCAGTCGCACACTGTGTTGGAGCAACAAGAAATGGGTACGAAAATGAAAGTCATGCTTGATGAACCTTATACGAACGAATGGAAGCATTTTGCTCAGTCCCATAGCTTATCAATTGAACCAGCCTCCCTACATGATTATTTATTAAATAGAACGGAAGAACGAAATGAGGTGAACATATGAACTTGAACAGAGGGACATTTAGGATGGTTTATGAAGAGACACTTTTTGCCTTCGGGAAGTTGCTTTTACTATATATAACTATCCCTTTACTTTTGTTATGGTTATTCATTGGATATTTCTTTAACTTGGGTGAAGATGTTATCGCCGCCATCTCAGGACCAACATATTTTTTTATTCTTCTGTTTGCAATTAATGGATTCAAAACTATTTTCCCTGTCGCAATAGGAATGGGAAGTACAAGGGTCAATTTGTTGAAAACCTTTTATGTGGTAGGTTTAGCAAGTGTACTGGTTATCACCTTTATTTTAAATGTCTTTCAATGGATTCTCTTAACACTTTATGAACGATGGAACGTAGCGGCTAATATATTGCATCCAGCAACCTTTTTTAATCAAGAGTATACCTTCCTATCCTATTATTTAATAGATTTTATGTTTTGTGTTTTTACCTTCTCTTTCGCTTTTCTGTTATATACTATATATTATAGACTTGGATTCAAGAAAAGTGTGATCTGGTTCATGGTGTTAGTGATCATCGGTACGTTAGTAAAATACAGTGGTTTGGTCGATTTTTCATTATGGGAGTGGATAGTGACTCAGGACTTTCATGACACGGTGATATTTTCTTTTGTGATTACTATTAGTCTGATTGCATTGTTCATCACATATCCAATCATGCGAAATGCACCGTTAACGGCTAAGTCGAAAAAGGATTAGAAAAAAGACTTATAAGAATGATCAAATTAAAACAGCTTTTTTCCAACATAGGTGATTAATAGATCGCATCTTCCACAATCGGGCGCGATTGCTGAACATCGCAGACAGAAAATAATCAAACTTTTTTATAATAGTGGAATCCATTTTGATCAATCTTTTTTCAAGATGGATTCTTTTTGTTTTCAATATAATGTGGGGTTAAGGATTTTTGATCAAACTCTATTTCACACAAAAACGGAAGTCAAGACATGCCTCTTCCGGAGCTGTCGATAATGATATAACCCAAGTCTTCTCAAAGTCCTTTAGAAACAATTGAATATAGGATTTGCACCAAGAGGGTGGTTGCGCATATCTTATTAGGAAAAATTACGAATTAATATTTCCAAATAATATTACAACATATGGTGAATTAAATAACGGATTGTTATAATAAAGATAAATAATAATGCAAGACAATGAAGAAACGCTTATCCCCCAAAGCTTTTTCATCTTGCTTTAAGGAAAAGGAGACTTTTTATGAATTGTCCAATTTGACCCACTAAATTAAATATAATACTTATTTAATTTAATGGGGGATTACAATGAAAATAAATAAAAACTTTCTTTTTTTGATGCTCGGACAGTCTTTAGCTAATTTGGGTGATGTATTTTATGTGGTTTGTATCATTAGTGTTTTATTCAAGTTAACGGGCTCTGCAACTGTAGCTGCATTTGTTCCGTTTACGATTACTTCTGCGATGTTCATTTCTAGTATTATTACACCTTTAGTAATTAGTAAGTGGCGTTTAAAATCGGTGTTATTAGGATCGCAAATTGGAAAAACCGTTTTATTGGTGGGATTAGGTGCTTTTCTTTTACTATTTTTACAAGATAAGAACTATTATTTTATCTTTTTCATAATTGCTGGAATAGCATTTTTAGATGGCTGCGCGAATCCGATTTTGCATACTCTTATTCCGTACTATGTAGAAGATAATCAGTTGATAAAGGCTAATAGTATAGCTGAATCCATTACTCAAATGATTCAAATAGGAGCTTGGCTTTTCGGAGGACTCTTATTGATCGTAATAAGCTCAATTCAATTAATAGGTGTCGTAGCTTTACTATTTATGCTGTCCTGTGTATTTCTGACTTTCATTCAACATGTGGATTATGTCGAGAAAGAAAAACAAAAACTTTGGGAACAGCTTACCGGAGGATGGAAAAGTATTGGAGCAACTCCAATTCTGAAAAAAATAATTCAAATGGACATTTTAGAAACCATTGCTGGGACTGTGTGGATTGCTGCAATTGTTTATGTATTTGTCGAGCAAGCACTACAAGTTGGAGAACAATGGTGGGGCCTTATAAATGGTTCATTCTTTATTGGCTTATTAATTGGTAGTCTTTATTGTATTAAATTCCCTCGTCATGTTGAACAATATAAGTACCTTTTTATTTTCGTGGGAGTCTTAATCTCTAGTATCTTAACTATATTATTTGGTACAACAAGCTATCCTGTTATAGCGCTAATTTTGTCGTTTGGTATTGGTTTGTTTAGTCAACTTAAAAATATTCCGCAAAGAACGGTTATTCAAAGAAGTGTTCCTCCTGAAAAACTAGTAACTGTCTATACTTCCATGGGTACAGTTGCAACTGGAGTTTTTGGAATTTCATCTTTGGTAATTGGAATACTTGCAGATTTTTTAGGAGTACGAGCGGTATTTATATTTTCAGGATTATTATTAGTAGTAGTAAGTATTATTGTATACAGAAATAAAAAATTATTCGTATAGTTTTATAGAAAGGGTGTCTACTAGTAGGCACTCTTTTTTTTATGTCATAAATTCCTCACAACTTCAAAGAACTTGGGACTTGTTTGTTCTAAACCATTTCTTCTATGATGGAAGTAGTAGCAGGAAGGATGACAGGCATGTTAAAAGAAGCAGAGGATTTTATACGTAGTTATTATAATGAAATTGGTCGATCGGAGCTGGAAATACATTCTCGTTTACTTGAGATAGAACGACAAATAAAGAAAAATGGAAGTTATGAACAAACGATTGATGAGATTACATATGGCGCTAAAGCGGCATGGCGTAATAGCAATAAATGTATAGGACGGTTATTTTGGCAAAGCTTGAACGTTTTTGATAAAAGATATATGCAAACAGAGGAAGAAATTTACCAAGCACTACTTGAGCATATTCAGTTTGCAACGAATGAAGGTAGAATTAGACCAACAATCACCGTATTTTCACCTCATGATGTTCGCATATGGAACCATCAATTAATACGTTATGCAGGATATAAAACGGAAAAAGGAATAATTGGTGATCCAGACTCGATAGCATTTACCAAAGTATGCCAAGATCTCGGATGGAAAGGTAATAACGAACATTTTGATATATTGCCTCTCGTCATTCAGACGAAAAACAATCAGCCTAAATTATTTGAGATACCAAAAGAATATATTTTAGAAGTGCCGATTCGTCACCAGGAACTCAAGTGGTTTGAGGAACTGAACGTTAAGTGGTATGCTGTACCGATAATTTCAAGCATGAAACTAGAAATTGGAGGAATTACATATCCAGCAGCACCATTCAACGGATGGTATATGGGAACCGAAATCGGTGCCCGTAACTTGGCTGATGATAACCGTTACAATATGGTTCCTATTATTGCAGAGAACATGGGCTTAAATACGAAATCCAATGCTTCTCTTTGGAAGGATCGTGCATTGGTAGAATTAAATGCAGCGGTATTATTTTCATTTAAAGAAGACGGAGTAAGCATCGTTGATCATCATACTGCTGCACAGCAATTTAAGAGGTTTGAAGAAAAAGAAGGGGAGGCGGGTCGTGATGTAACAGGAAACTGGACTTGGCTAATCCCACCATTATCGCCAGGAACAACTCATATATTTCACAAACCTTATAATAATGAAAAGAAAACTCCTAATTATTTTTACCAGCCATCACCATATTAAAAAGAGGAATCAGCAATAGAGCTTGCTGGTTCCTCTTTTTTTATAGAATGAAGATTTAACTGTTTTTAGTTCTCACTTGAAACAAATCGATCTCTTCCAGCATGCATACCAGCAAAGAATAGTAAGACGATTATTACTATAAATAATATTTTCGGAATAAACCAGCTTGCCGTTTCATCGTGAATAAATCCGAAAAAAACAGGGCCGAGTGCTGCCAACAGATATCCAATTGATTGTGCTGTACCAGAAAGCTCAGCAGCTTCGATTGGTGTTCGAGAGCGAAGAGAAAAAAACATCATGACTAGTCCAAATGAAGCTCCTCCAGCTAAACCGAGGAAAATCATCCAAACAACTGTTAGTGAAGCAGGTCCAGATAATAATCCGATGAAACCAATTAAATACAAAGCCGTATAGATTACTACAAGCATTCTTTGATCTTTTAGACGACCAGCAATAATGGGAATAATAAATGTCATTGGTAATTGAGAAAACTGCATAATAGATAACATCCATCCAGATTGTTCTGCTTTCATTCCCTCTGATTGCAAAATTTCTGGTAGCCATGCAGCTGTAGTATAAAAAATTAATGATTGGAATCCCATACTTAAGGTTATCGTCCATGTTAAAGGATTATACAATATAGACTTAGATTTCTTTGTAGCAGAAATTTTACGTACTTCCACGTTTTCTTCTCTTTTTCTAATTTGTGGTATCCAAACAATTATGGCTATTATAGCTAAAATTACCCAACAACCAAGAGCACCCTGCCATCCATATGCAGTACCTTCAGCGATAGGATAGCTGACACCTGCTCCTATTCCAGCAGTTAAATTCATGAAAACGGTAAAGATTGCTGTTAATAAGCCAACTTGTAAAGGAAATTTTAGTTTTATTAAGCTGGGCATCAATACATTTCCAAATGAAATAGCAATTCCAATTAATGCAGTTCCAATAAGCAATAAAGATGTAGTTCCTAAGGATCGAATAATTATGCCACCAGTCAACAAAAGGATCGAAAAAAACAAAGTCAGTTCCATTCCAAAACGGCGTGCAACTTTAGGTGCAAAGGGGGAAATAACTGCAAATGCTAGAAGAGGGATAGTAGTAATAAAGCCGGCTAACACATTAGAAATTGCTAGACCATCTCGAATATATGAAATTATTGGTCCTACCGACGTAAGAGGTGATCTTAATGTGGAAGATATGAAAATAATTCCTAGTATTAATAAGATAGTATTTTTTTTATTTAATGCTGTATTTGTTGACACAAAATTCTCTCCTTATGATGACAATAATAATTAGTACTATGAAAGACTAACACTTTTTGATAGTAAAGTTCAATAGAAAGATAAAGGAGGCAACTTATTGAAAAAATCATTGGTATTAATCATGTTATTTGTTGGGGCCGTTTTTATATTTTCGGCATGTGAAAAGAAGGAAAAAATAGAAGAGGATGTGTTTTCAATGGAGAATATATTAGGTAATTGGGAGGGAGCAATTCAAATACCCGAAACACCTCTACCTATTACGATTCAGTTCGGAGAAAAAAATAGTACTATAAGTATCCCCGTTCAAGGGTTAAATGAATATCCATTAGAAAATGTGAAATTAACGGAGCCAGCACTCTCTTTCGATATGCTTATTCAGGGCCAGCGTATAGCCTTTGCTGGAAAGGTAATAAAGGATAATATCTCTGGAACATTTAAGCAGAATGGACAACAGTTCCCTTTTGAACTGACAAAAGCATCACCTGAATCTGTGATAGATAAAGGAGAAACTGTGAAAGTAAAAGTATCTGATGGAGAAATGGTCGGTGTTTTGGAAAAACCAGAAGGAAACGGACCTTTTCCTGTCATGATTATTATTGCGGGCTCTGGACCAACTGACCATAATGGTAATTCGATTCTGCTTCCAGGAAAAAACAATAGTTTGAAGATGTTAGCAGAAGACTTAGCAAAACAAGGGGTAGCAAGCATTCGGTACGATAAAAGAGGTGTTGGAGAAAACGCACATTTAGTAACGAAGGAAAATCTATTAACCTTTGATCAATATATTGATGATGTAGCGTCTTTTATCGAATATGCAAAAAATGATAAGTTGTTTTCTAAAATAGGTATCATTGGACATAGTGAAGGTTCATTAGTAGGAATGGTAGCCGCAAACAAAAAGAATATTGATGTATTTATTTCGATAGCAGGAGCAGGAAGACCGATTAACGAGGTATTAATCGAACAATTACAAGTTCAGCTGTCCGGAAATCTTTTAGAAGAATCTAAAACTATTTTAAGAAAATTAGCAAAAAAAGAACAAGTAGCAAATGTTAGTATGGAACTGCAAAGTATTTTTCGTCCATCAGTACAACCATATTTGATTTCATGGCTAGCATATAATCCTTCTGAAGAAATTCAAAAATTAAACTGTCTAGTATTAATAATAAATGGAACAAATGATATACAAGTACCAGTGTCAGATGCTGAAGCGCTTTATAACTCAAAAGTGGCTTCATCCTTATTAATAATCAAAGATATGAATCATATCCTTAAAGAAGCTCCAGCCAATAGAGAGGGGAATATCGGCACTTATTCGGATCCTAATCTCCCATTAGCAAAAGGACTTGTAGATGGTATTGTAGAATTCATAAAATAATAGGAGGTGTTAGTTTTGAGTACAGAAAAGGTGTTGTCATTAATAGATGTATCTAAAAGTTACGGAAATAAAAGAGTTTTGAAGGGTGTTAATTTAGAAGTTTTTAAAGGTCAAATTATAGGATATATTGGTCCGAATGGTGCAGGTAAAAGTACTACTGTTAAACTAATGCTAGGATTATTGAATGATTACAGCGGAAAAGTTGAAATATTCGGGAGCGATATATCAAATGGTGATATTAGTTACAAGAAAAGAATAGGGTACGTACCGGAAACGGCTGAATTGTATGAAAATTTAACCGCGTGTGAATATTTAACCTTCACTGGAGAACTTTATGGTTTGAAAAGTGAGGTTGCCGAGAAAAAAGCATTAAAATTAATGGAAGAGTTTAATCTAGAAGCAGTGTTTCATCAACGTCTATCTTCCTTTTCAAAAGGGATGAAACAAAAAGTGCTAATCATCTCCAGTTTGTTACATGA
This sequence comes from Psychrobacillus sp. NPDC058041, assembly GCF_042885655.1. Classification (NCBI taxonomy): domain Bacteria; kingdom Bacillati; phylum Bacillota; class Bacilli; order Caryophanales; family Bacillaceae; genus Psychrobacillus; species Psychrobacillus sp. NPDC058041. The sequence goes on along the minus strand of NZ_JBHVRO010000005.1, from coordinate 24,598 downwards.
TCCAGATTTATTATTTTTTGATGAGCCTTTAAGTGGATTAGATGCCAATAGTGTAATGGTAATTAAAGAAATACTAGCAAAACTTGCGTTACGAGGAAAGACTATTTTTTATTCCTCTCATATTATGGATGTTGTTGAGAAGATTAGTAACCGAATTGTATTGCTTGTAAATGGCACTGTAATTGCGGATGGAACATTCGATGAATTAAAAACTATCAACAGAGAAGGAACGCTCGAAAATATATTTAATCAGCTAACTGGCTTTACACAACATGCTGAAATAGCAGAAAGATTTGTGAATATTGTAAACGAGGAATCCACCCATGTATGAATTTAATTCTTTGAGAATCTTAGATCATTTTAAAGGGATTTTTAGGAAATTGGGCATAGATTATGAAGTAATGAGGAAGATAGTACAGTTAAAATTAACAATGGATAGTAGAAGAATGCCAACCATTTTTAATGGATCGAAAGTGAAAAAAGAGGGAAATCAATTTTTGAAATCTCTGTGGGTGTATGCGTTATACGGGCTTATACTATTGACCCCTTTTCTATTTTTAGGAAGCCAATATATATTTCTCATTAGTATAATGTTTAGTTTATTAATGTTTATATTAATGACATCGATGATATCTGATTTCTCAGCTGTTTTACTAGATATTCGTGATAAAAACATTATTCATACAAAGCCTATTAATACAAAAACTTTAAATGCAGCTAAAATAGTTCATATTTTAATATATATTTTTTTATTAACAGGGTCATTTGTAGGGATTCCATTAATAATTAGTATATTTACTAGTGGAATTAAATTTTTCTTTATATTTTTAATAGAAATTGTGCTTACTAGTTGCTTTGCTGTCGTATTAACTGCGTTTGTTTATTTATTTATTTTACGTTTTTTTAGTGGAGAAAAACTGAAGGATATAATAAATTATGTTCAAATTCTTTTAACGATTGGCATAATGGTGAGCTATCAGCTAGTAGCACGGTCGTTTGAATTTATAAATCTTAAAATAACGTATACATTTGAGTGGTGGCATTTATTATTACCCCCAATTTGGTATGGAGCACCTTTTGAGCTTATCTTAAACAAGGACTATTCAGCACATATTATAATATTATCTATTCTTGCATTCATTGCACCAATATTAGCTATACTATTCTATATTCGTTTAATGCCGGCATTTGAGCGAAATCTATCAAAATTGCTAAGTGATTCTACTACAAGAAAACAGAAATCTCGAAAAATTGATAAGTTCTGGGCACGAATATTATGCAAAACAGATGAGGAAAGAACTTTCTTCCTTTTTTCTTCACTTATGATGAAGCATGAACGCGAATTAAAATTAAAAATTTATCCTCAATTAGGCTTTGCCTTTATTTTCCCTTTAATATTTTTGTTTAATGAGATGAGGATACGATCATTGGATGAGATAGGAAAGGGAAATATGTATTTGGTAATTTATTTTAGCTTAATGATGATACCCACAGTTGTTCATATGCTTCAATTTTCTGGTACTTACAAAGGTAACTGGATATTCTTAGCTGCCCCAGTTCAAGATAAAGCATCTATCTATAGAGCTACGTTAAAGACATGCATAGTTAAATTCTTCCTTCCGGTATTTGTCATTTTAAGTGTCCTATTTATATGGTTATTTTCTATACGAATTTTGTCAGAATTATTAATAGTAATGCTTGTGGCAATTGTAATAACACTCATTTCCTATCAGATGTTGAATAGAGAGGTATACCCATTTTCAAACTCCCATGAGCACATGCAAGATGCGAGTGCATATAAAATCTTTGCTAGTATGTTAGTGATAGGTATGTTTGTATTAGTACATGTGATTGTTTCAAAAATACCTTATGGATTATATGGATATATGGCTATCTTAATAATTGGAATAATATTTGGTTGGAAAGCAGTGTTTCCAAAACAATCAAAAAAAGAGGTAATTAGGTGAAAATCAACAGTGAAATAGAGATTATTAATTTGATCAAGGAAGATGAATGGATGATGGAAATTTTAAATGCAGCAAAAAAATTAAAACTTCCTGATTGGTGGATTTGTGCGGGGTTTGTACGTTCAAAATTATGGGATACGATTCATGATTTCGAAAAAAGAACCCCATTATCCGATGTAGATGTAATCTATTTTGATTGTACAAACGTAGAGGAATCGAATGAAAAATCTATAGAAAAACAGTTAATAAAATGTATGCCGAATATTCCTTGGTCGGTGAAAAATCAAGCTAGGATGCATGTCATAAATAATTTGCCTGCTTATTCATCGGCCGTTGATGGGATTGCAAACTTTCCGGAGACGGCAACAGCACTAGGAGTGAAATTAGACGAAGAAGATAATGTACTATTAGCTGCACCGCATGGTTTTAATGATGTTATTCAATTGATGATAAAACCCACACCACGCTTTGAGACAACTAAAGAGTTGATTACCATATACGAGGATCGAATAAGAAAAAAGAATTGGTCTTCTATTTGGCCAATGATTTCAATTAGTAAAATGAGGAATGATTGATTGAAAAGAATATCACTTGTCATTTCTTTAGTTTTATTCATGATATGCATAGGGGCTTGTAATAAAGAAATACAAGAAACGAATACACTTGCTGAAGCAAAACTAACTGATAAAGAAAAGTTTCTATTATCTTCTACAAGTGATAAATCATTTGTGTTTGATTACAAGGTAGATAAAAAATATAAAAAAGTCTCTCTATGGGTGGAGAAATATGAGTTTGGAAAACTGATAGAAGAAAAACTAAATAGTATAGTAACTGAAATTGATAATGAAGGAACGATTATTTTTTCTATTTCTCCAACGCTTGTAGATCAAAAAGAGTCAACTTTTAATATAAGCGTTGGAAGTGAAAGCGGCCATAGTGGTAGCAGTACACAACAAATAATGCCAACAGTGTTGCAAAGTACTTGGGCGACTAATCCATCGGAAAGTGTTCAAATATCTGATAAGATGGTTCTTGCTAGTATTTGTTACTCTAATGGTCAAGGTATGAGTTCTCTTTCAAAAGATTTTTATTCGAAAATAGACAATCGCTTAAATGAAATTAAAAATTACGATGTTGTATATGTTTTAAGAGCGGAGTTTCTCAAGGAATAAGGAAGTAAAAAAGTAGCCTCAATTGAAATGAAGCCGTGAGCAGACGAAATTACATTTTCGTCTGCTTTTAAAAGAGTAGGAAAGAATCTTTTCTCTTATTACCTAAAATTTAGGCAACACGTCTCCACGTATTCCAAGATTGCGACGGACAAACATCCGTAACAAGATCCACGAAAATTCCTACGGTAATAGTGTAGTCATGCTTAGTCCAAAGTACTTTGGAAATGTTAAAGACAAGTTATACTTAAAAGACACTACCACTTTTTTCATTTTATATCTGTAATAACGGTAACATGCGGATGTCTCTTTAATACTGTAATGGGAAACTGTTCCGTAATTTCATCTCCAAGTAAAGCCTCTATTGCCACACGTTTTTTTTCTCCAAAAGCCAGTAAAATGATTTTCTTCGCATTCATAATAGAAGAAATACCCATAGTAAAAGCTCTAGTAGGTATATTTTCGTTTTTATCAAAATATTGACTATTCACTCCAAGTGTAGAATCAGTTAGATTGGCCACATGGGTTACAGAGTCAAAAGAAGTGCCAGGTTCATTAAATGCGATATGGCCATTTTCCCCCACACCTAAAAATTGAATATCTAATGGATGTTCATTTAATTTATTTTCATATCTAATACATTCTAATTCTAGATCTTCAGCTAGTCCGTTTTGGATATATGTATTTTTAAATTGTTTTTTGGAAAATAAATGTTCCTTCATGAAAAAAGCATAGCTATTTTTATTTGTAGGAGCTAAACCGACGTATTCATCCAAGTTAAAAGCGGTAACTTTGGAAAAATCTAAAGAGGATTCGATAATACTTTTATAGATAGGAATCATTGTACTTCCCGTTGCTAGACCTAATCTATTCAATGAATTTGCATTTAAATCGTTTGTTAGCCTGTCTATTGCATGAGAAGCTGCTTGTTGTTGACTATCTACATGAATTATTTCAAAAAATGGCATTCTAATACCTCGCTATTCTATTTATATAATAAGTGTATTTGTAAACTTTCAAAAGGTCAATCATCTATCTTATCAAAAAATATGAACCCATTGGGCGTATAGTGCATATGATGTTATGACTTGAATACAAGGAGGAAAAAAATGAAACATTTACGACAGATAGTGACGAAAGCTGTTATTGCTAAAGGGAAAAAGAGAACGGAATCAGCTGAAATTCTGTGCCCGCCAAATACGCCATCTAGTATTTTAGGATGTTGGGTTATTAACCATACGTTTCAGTCTAAAAAGCATGGGAAATTCGTAGAGGTAACAGGGAAATTTGATATAAATGTTTGGTATGCTCATCATGACCATTCCAAAACATCTGTTTTTACCGAAACAATTAATTACAAAGACAGAATAAAATTAAGCTATCGTGATAAAGATTCTACTGGTGAAGAAGTTCATGTACGTGTTATTCAGCAACCAAATTGCACTGAAGCAATAATTAATTCGGGAGGAACTAAATTTCAAGTAACAGTAGAACGTGAACTTCTCGCTGAAGTTGTAGGGGAAACAACAGTATGCATCCAGGTTCACGATCAGGATTTCGAAGAAGAGTGGGCGTTCGATGAAGAAAGTTCCTCTAGTTCTTCTAACTCATCTAATTCTTCAAATGATAATTCTTCCTCCTCACTTTAAAAGCCGGCTAGTATTTCCGGCTTTTTTTCTTTATATTTTGCTATAATAAATAGAGAAGTTTAGAAGAGAGAAGGAAAGAAAATGATTACACATACTCCAATGATGCAACAATATCTGAAAATAAAAGAAGACTATATAGATGCATTTTTATTTTTCCGATTAGGCGATTTTTATGAGTTATTTAATGATGATGCAATAAAGGCTGCCGCCATTTTAGAAATAACGTTAACAAGTCGAAAGGATAATATTCCAATGTGTGGTGTACCACATCATGCGGCGCAGAATTATATTGAATTACTCATTAGTAAAGGACATAAAGTGGCGATTTGTGAGCAAGTAGAGGATCCAAAAGTTGCAAAGGGCGTTGTAAAAAGAGAAGTTGTACGGTTAATAACCCCTGGAACGATTATTGAAGGAAAAACTATGCACAACAAGACGAATTTTTTCATTGCGTCTGCAGATTTGCTACCTTCAAATGAAGTAGCATTTTCTTACCTAGATGTTTCCACTGGGGATGGTTTTACAACTATATTACATGGTGATGAAAAAGAAGTTGTGCAAGAAATATTGTCTATACAAGCGAAAGAATTGATTGTAAGTGAACAGTTGTATGTACTGATTAACGACTTATCAGAGTTACATGAATTTACATTATCAATTGAACAAGAAGAGTTGAATAATGAGGAAGCAGAAAAATATGTAGAAAATCATCCAAAAGAAACACATCGAACGGTCAAACGATTATTACAATACATTCAAAAAACGCAAAAGCGATCTCTTTTACATATTCAGCCTTTCGCATTTCAAAGAAGAGATTCCTTTTTAGCCATTGATTATCATTCGAAAAGAAATTTAGAGCTTATTTCTTCTATTCGCAATGGAGACCAAAAAGGAACATTACTATGGTTATTAGATGAAACGATAACTGCTATGGGCGGACGAAAACTGAAACAATGGATTCATCAGCCACTTGCAGATAAAAAAAATATAGAAGCACGTTTAGAAATCGTAACGAGCTTTTTGGAAGATTTTATGCTTAGAGAAGAAATAAAAGAAGCATTTAAAGAAGTATATGATTTAGAGCGATTAGTAGGGAAAATAGGGTTTGGAAGTGCAGGAGGAAGAGATCTTGCACAATTACGACAATCACTTTCTAAAATTCCAATGATAAAGCAGGTTTTATTAGAATCAAACGATGATGCACTAATTACTTTAGGACAAGCAATTGAGGATTGCCAAGATATTTGGAGAAAGTTAGAAACAGCTATTAGTGAAAATCCCCCTGTTTCTGTGAAAGATGGTGGAGTGATAAACAATGGATACAACAATCGTTTAGATCAACTCCGTGATGCTTCTGTTAATGGTAAAAAGTGGATAGCTGAGTTAGAACAAAAAGAACGAGAACTTACAGGTGCTAAGAATTTAAAAATAGGGTATAACCGAGTATTCGGTTATTATATTGAGTTAACGAAATCGAATATTCACTTTGCAGATGAGGAAAGGTATGTTCGAAAACAAACATTAGCAAATGCTGAGCGCTATATTACAGATGAATTGAAAGAGAAAGAGTCACTCATCCTTTCTGCGGAAGACGAAAGTTTATTGCTAGAATATGAGTTATTTACACAATTAAGAGAAGAAATAAAAGAGTATATTCCTCGCGTCCAGAAACTTGCAAAACAAGTGAGTGAATTAGATGTATATATTTCTTTTGCGCAAGTATCGGAAAAACATCGATTAACAAAACCAAATTTTCACGAAACAAATGCAATGGTTATTAAAGAAGGAAGACATCCTGTAGTTGAAAAAATGATGAATAATCAGTTGTATGTACCAAATGATTGTGTTTTGACAGAAGATGAAAATATGTTGTTAATAACTGGTCCAAACATGTCTGGTAAAAGCACTTTTATGCGACAAGTAGCAATTACAGTAATTATGGCTCAAATTGGTTGTTATGTTCCTGCTGAATCTGCAAATCTACCAATTGTCGATAAGATATTTACTCGCATTGGTGCTGCAGACGATTTAGCAGGAGGACAAAGTACATTTATGATTGAGATGATGGAATCCCAACATGCTATTATGAATGCTACAAGTAAGAGTTTGCTGCTTTTTGATGAAATTGGCCGTGGAACATCTACTTATGACGGGATGAGTCTAGCACAATCGATGATGGAATATATTCATGACCATATTGGTGCAAATACTTTATTTTCAACTCATTATCATGAGTTAACCGATCTAGAACAAACACTGTCTAAACTGCGAAATGTGCATGTTTCTGCTACTGAAAAAGATGGAAAAGTGGTATTTCTTCATAAATTAAAAAAAGGTCCAGCAGATAAAAGTTATGGTATTCATGTTGCCGAACTAGCACAGCTTCCGAAAGAAATTATTATAAGAGCAAGAGAGCTTTTAGTGACATTTGAGCAAAAAGATAAACAGGAAAAATCCATTTCTGGGGTAAACGATACACAGCTATCCCTTTTTGACGAATTACAAGTAACACATACTGATTCTAAAAAAAATGATGATAATTCATCGGAAAAGATTGTGAAAAAACTCAAAAAGATTAACATCTCCGGCACAACACCATTAGAAGCATTACAACTATTATATGAACTGCAAAACGAATTAGAATAACCAAAAAAGTAGGTGAAGAATATGGGGCAAATCATCGTGATGGAAGAACTACTTTCCAATAAAATAGCAGCGGGAGAAGTAGTGGAACGTCCCGCATCCGTAGTAAAAGAGTTAGTGGAAAACGCCATTGATGCTGAAAGTACATCCATTGAAATAGTGCTCGAAGAAGCTGGATTAGCAAAAATACAAGTAACTGATAATGGGAAAGGAATGGATGAGGAAGATGCTGTCCAATCTTTTTCACGACATGCCACTTCAAAAATTACAACGGAACATGATCTATTTAGAATCCGTTCATTAGGTTTCCGGGGAGAAGCACTAGCGAGTATTGCCTCTGTATCAAAAATTAGTTTATGGACGTCCGATGGAGAAAACATTGGGACAAAAGTGGAACTTGAAGGAGGACGTGTACTTTCCTGCGCACCGGCACCAATTAGACGAGGTACGGATATTGTTGTAAATCAATTATTTTTTAATACACCAGCTCGATTAAAATATTTAAAAACAATTCAGACAGAGTTAGGTCATTCTATTGACTTAATTAACCGATTGGCAATTAGTTTTCCGTCAATTGCCTTCAAATTATCAAATAATAACCAAACTATTGTTCAAACGACCGGACGAGGAGATTTAAGGCAGGTTCTTGCCTCAATTTATGGTGTATCTAATGTGAAAAAAATGATTGGTTTTGAAAATGAGTCCGCTGATTTTCATATTTCTGGTTTTGCCACGTTACCGGAAATTACCCGAGCATCTAAAAACTATATTACAATTCTTGTGAACGGGCGTTGGGTAAAGCATTATGGTTTAAATAATGCAATTGTAGATGCTTATCATACTTTGTTACCAATAGGAAGATTTCCGATTGTAGTATTAAATATTGAAACAGACCCAATGCTCACGGATGTAAATGTGCATCCAGCAAAGCATCAAATTAGATTAAGTAAAGAAAAGGAATTAATGGAGCTTGTTAGAACAACAATTCGTTCCGTTATTCATAAAGTACAACAACCACCGAAAATTACAGAAAAGCCTGAAGTTAAAAAACAACCGAGTATTCAGTTTGACTTTTTTAAACAAACGTATCAAGCCCCACCTGAAGCAATAACAAAAACAGATACAGAAGAAACTGAGCTACCATCGATAGTAAAAGAGGATTTAGAGCCTCTTTTAGAAGAAATAGAGGTAGAAGAATATATAGAAGAATTTAAAGAGGAGAAAAAGCCCTTTCCAGATTTACATGTAGTAGGACAAATACATGGAACATATATTGTTGCGCAAAGTGATGATGGCTTTTACTTAATAGATCAACATGCAGCACAAGAACGTATCAAATATGAATTCTTCAAAGAAAAGGTTGGGGAAGTAAGTGCAAGTGAACGGCAAGCATTATTACTTCCACTTACTTTTCACTATTCTTTAGATGAATCTTACCGCATAAAAGATTCATTAGAGGAACTAAAAAATGTCGGCATATATTTAGAAGAATTTGGTTCATCTAGCTTTGTTGTAAGAGAGCATCCATCTTGGTTTCCAAAAGGAAGTGAAACCAAAATTATTGAAGGTTTAATTGAGCAAGTATTAACGAATCGAAAAACAGATATTAAAAAGCTTAGAGAAGATGCTGCGATTATGATGAGCTGTAAACTATCCATCAAAGCTAATCACCATTTAACTACTAGAGATATGGAGCAGCTATTAGAAAGTTTAAAAAATGCGCAACATCCATTAACATGTCCACATGGTCGACCAGTAATCGTTCATTTTACTACGTATGAAATTGAAAAGATGTTCAAGCGGGTAATGTAGGAGGGATTTTTTTGGGGAAATATATTTTATCAATCGATCAAGGAACTACAAGCTCACGAGCAATACTATTCGATAAACAAGGAAATATGGTACATTCTGCTCAAAAAGAATTTACCCAATATTTTCCAAAACCGGGTTGGGTTGAACATGATGCGCAGGAAATTTGGGGATCTGTCTTGTCTGTTATAGCTGCAATTTTAACGGAAAGTGGTACCCAACCAGAAGATGTTCATGCGATAGGTATTACCAATCAAAGAGAGACAACTGTAGTTTGGAACAAAAAGACGGGTAAGCCTGTTTATCATGCGATTGTTTGGCAATCCAGACAAACGCAAGAAATTATTGATCAATTAAAAAAAGAGAAATTGGAATCTTTTTTTAAAGATAAGACTGGATTAATGCTGGATCCATATTTCTCTGCTACGAAAGTAAAATGGATTTTAGATCATGTAGAAAATGCTAGAGAACAAGCTGAAAACGGAGAACTTCTTTTTGGCACTATTGATACTTGGCTTATCTGGAAATTATCTAATGGAAAGGCACATGTTACGGACTACTCCAATGCATCTAGAACGATGCTTTATAACATATATGAACAGTGCTGGGATGAAGAAATATGCAAAAAATTAGATATACCGATGAACATCCTACCTTCTGTAGCTTCTTCATCCGAAGTTTATACGCAAACAGATTCTAGCGTGTTCTTTGGGAAAGAAATTAATATTGCTGGAGCGGCAGGAGATCAACAAGCTGCACTTTTTGGCCAATGTTGTTTCGAAAAAGGGATGGCTAAAAACACATATGGAACGGGTTGTTTTATGCTACTTAATACGGGAGAAGTAGCTGTTTCATCTCATTCAGGATTGCTAACAACGATTGCTTGGGGACTGAATGGAAAAGTAACTTATGCTTTAGAAGGTAGCGTTTTTGTAGCTGGATCTGCTATCCAATGGTTGCGGGATGGTCTTCGAATGTTACAAAATGCATCCGAGTCTGAAAACTATGCAAAAAGAGTAGACTCTACAGAAGGTGTATATATTGTTCCAGCATTTGTTGGGCTAGGTACCCCTTATTGGGACTCGGATGCAAGGGGGGCAATTTTCGGCTTATCACGAGGAACTACGAAAGAACATTTCATCCGTGCTACACTTGAATCCCTTGCTTACCAAACAAAGGATGTACTGCAAACTATGGCACAAGACTCTGGAGTAAGTGTAGAAGTGCTCCGTGTAGATGGTGGGGCAGTGAGTAACGAATTTCTCATGCAATTCCAATGTGATTTGCTCAACTTGCCGATAGAACTCGCAAAGTTGAATGAAACAACGGCGCTTGGAGCGGCATTTCTAGCAGGCTTAGCAACAAAATTTTGGCAAGATGAATTTGAATTATTAAAGATGCGAGAAAGTCAAAAAAAGTATGAACCAAAAATGGATGAAGTGAAAAGAACTAATTTATACGAAGGCTGGAAAAGAGCTGTCGCAGCAACAAGAGTATTCAAACCAATAGAAGAAGGAGTCTAGTAAATGAAATCTTCATTAGAGCGTGAACAAATATTTAACACCTTAAATTTTTATGAATTCGATGTATTAGTTATTGGAGGAGGCATTACGGGTGCCGGCATAGCTTTAGACGCAGTTACAAGAGGGATGTCTGTAGCTCTTGTAGAAATGCAAGATTTTGCAGCCGGGACTTCTAGTAGATCGACGAAGTTAGTGCACGGTGGTTTACGTTATTTAAAGCAATTTGAAGTGAAAATGGTGTCAGAAGTTGGGAAAGAAAGAGAAGTAGTATATGAAAATGCAGTCCATGTTACCGAACCTGAATGGATGCTTCTACCATTTCACAAAAAAGGTACTTTTGGTCCGATGACAACTTCAGTCGGCTTAAAAGTATATGACTTTTTAGCCAAAGTGAAAAAAGAAGAAAAGAGACATATGTTATCGCCTGAAGAAACCCTAGAAAAAGAACCGTTATTAAAAAGCACAGGATTACTTGGCGGTGGATATTATGTAGAATATCGGACAGATGATGCACGTTTGACTTTGGAAGTTATTAAGAAAGCGATTGAAAAAGGTGCAGTATGTTTAAACTATGCAAAAGTAAGGTCCTTTGTATATAACGATAATAATGATGTTGTTGGCGCAGAGGTAATCGATCAAATAAATAATAAGAAAATAACAATTCATGCTAAAAAAGTGGTAAATGCAGCTGGCCCTTGGGTTGATTCTGTCCGAGCGCTTGATGCAATGGATAATAATAAAAAATTAAGACTGACAAAAGGTGTTCATATAGTAATCGATCAACTATATTTTCCTCTTCAGCAAGCTATTTATTTTAATGCACCGGATAAACGAATGATATTTGCAATTCCTCGCGAAGGAAAAACATATGTAGGTACTACAGATACTTTTTTTGAAGGAGATATACAAAATCCTGTAGCGACAAAAGAAGATATTCAATACTTATTAAAAGCGATACAAGATATGTTCCCACATGTTCATATCTCCGAAAAAAATGTAGAGTCTACTTGGGCAGGTGTAAGACCGCTTATTTATGAAGAAGGCAAAGACCCTTCCGAAATTTCCCGAAAAGATGAAATTTGGCAATCGAATTCTGGTTTGATTACAATAGCAGGTGGTAAACTGACAGGATATCGTAAAATGGCTGAATCTATTGTTGATTCAATATCCAAACAACTAGGTGATTACAATTATGGGCCATGTGTGACAAAGCACTTAGAACTTTCTGGAGGAGACATTGGTGGATCGGAGAATTTTCCGGCTTTTGTTGCAAACAAAGAAAGATTAGCGCTATCTTATGGTTTATCTTTTGAAGAAGGAAGAAGATTAGCTAAATTGTATGGATCAAATGTTGATAAAATATTTAAATATGCACACTTGTTAAAGACTACATCCGATTCAAGTTTACCGCTAAGTCTATTAGCACAAATTTATTATGCAGTACATGATGAGATGGCATATTCCCCAGTAGACTTTCTCGTGCGAAGAACTGGTATGCTTTACTTTAATATAGAGCAATACAAAACTTATAAAGATGAAGTTTTACAAGTAATGAATAATCTGTTGAATTACTCGGAACAAGAAACGGTAAAATATCAAAGCCAACTAGATAAACTTCTTATGCAAGCGACTTTAGGATGGAGTTGAATAGCGTATTGAAATCAATTTTAGAAGTAGAAATGTCAGATGGTCATCATATTCATGTAGTGAAATATTCTCCAAAACAATCACCTATTGGCCATATACATTTATTACACGGTATGGCGGAACATATTGAGCGATATGATGAATTTGCACTATTTCTAGTGGAAAAAGGCTATATTGTTAGTGGTCACGACCATAGAGGGCATGGTAGAACTGTTGAGAAAAATGGACAACAAGGTTATTTTGCTAAAACTAATGGATTTGAGCGTGTAACAGAAGATGTTCGAGAAGTATTATTAAAAGTTCGAGAAGATATGGTGGAGATACCACTAATACTATTTGGACATAGTATGGGTTCATTTGTTGCCCGAAGATATATGCAAAAATACAGTGATTCACTATCCAAAGTAGTCATTTGTGGCACTTCTTTTAGTCCAGGTGTCCTTGGAGATGTTGGGTCGATAATTGGAAAAATTGCTTCTAAATTTCAGACACCAATAACAGAAAGTAAATTACTCAATAATTTATCTTTTGGTGGGTTTAATAAAAAGATTAAAGATGCCGTGTCAACATTTGATTGGTTAAATACTGATAAAACAGAAGTTAAAAAATATATAGACGATCCAATGTGTGGGTTTATCCCAACCAATCAATTTTATATTGATTTGTTTTACGGCCTAAAGACAATTCATAAAACTGGAGAGATTGCTCGTATTAGAAAAGACTTGCCGGTTTTACTCATAAGTGGTGAAGAGGATCCAGTTGGTAAAAATGGAGAAGGTATATTTAAAGTAGCGAAAGGTTTGACGAATGCTGGAATGAAAAATGTAACTGTACATTTAGTAGAAAATGCAAGACATGAAATTTTATTAGAAAAAAATAAAAAAGATACATTTAATATTATTGTAAAATGGATGATGAATAATGAGTGAAAGACCTTTTGTCATAGCAATTGTAGGTCCGACAGCTGTCGGAAAAACAGCGCTTAGTATAGAATTAGCAAAAGCTTGTAATGGTGAGGTTATTAACGGGGATTCTATGCAGGTATATCGTGGATTGTCTATTGGAACTGCTAAGATTAATTCAGATGAGATGGAAGGTGTTCCCCACCATTTATTAGATATAAAAGATCCAACAGAAAGTTTCTCAGTAGCTGAATATCAAAAACTTGTTCGCCTAAAAATAGACGAAATTGCTTCTCGTGGTCGTGTGCCAATTATTGTGGGAGGAACAGGGCTTTATATACAATCGGTACTATATGACTTTAGGTTTACTGAACAACCTAAAACAAATAGTGACTTATTAAAGGAATTGGAACAGCTATCATCAGAAGTGTTATTCGAAAGACTAAGCAAGTTAGATCCAATCGCTTCAACTGAAATTCATCCGAATAATATTCAAAGGGTTATGAGAGCGATCGAACGAGTGGAATTAAGTGGGAAAAGAAAAGATGAGATTGAACAAAATCAAGGAAATGAGAAGGTATATCCACATTATATCATTGGACTTTCTATTGATCGTGGACTGCTCTATGAAAGAATAAATAAAAGAGTGGAAATAATGTTGGGAAAAGGGTTACTTCAAGAAGTAAAAGGGCTACATGAGCAAAATATCCGAAATGTTCAATCCATTCAAGCTATCGGTTATAAAGAGATTTATGATTTTCTGGATGGGCATATAACTTTCGAGGAATCAATTGATAACTTGAAGCAAAATTCGAGAAGGTATGCCAAACGCCAACTAACTTATTTTCGAAATAAGATGGATATCCATTGGTATAATCCATTTACAGATTCGGAAAGAATTATTAAAGAAATTCAAACAATTTTGCAGGAGATAAGCGAATAATATCGAATATTAGTTATGGAGAATCTTTTAACGCAAAATGTAAATGGGGGTATTGGGATGAAACCAATAAATATTCAAGATAATTTTTTAAATCAATTAAGAAAGAATGATATTTTTGTAACCGTATTTTTATTAAATGGTTTTCAGTTGAAAGGTATTATAAAATCATATGATAATTTTACTGTGTTGCTAGAATCGGAAGGTAAACAGCAGTTAATTTATAAGCATGCCATTTCAACTTTTGCTCCCTCTAAATCAATTAATATTAATGTGGAATAGAGAATTACTGCATGCATTACTCTATATCTGAATGATAATCCTCGATGGGTTGGAAATGGTTTAGTTGACATCTAGAAATGTTCCTATTACTATTTGTAGGAATATACATGGAAAGTGGCGATAAAAAATGAATTTTATTACGACTGAAGAATTGTTACAAAAAATAGATGCTGGAGAACAATTCAGCATTATAGATGTACGTGAAAATGAAGAAGTAGCAAATGGTATGATACCAGGGGCGAAACATATTCCACTTGGACAAGTAGATTCAAGTCTAGGTCAAATTGATAAGTCTGTACCTCACTATATTATTTGTAAAGCAGGCGGACGAAGTGCGATGGCATGTGAAATTCTAGAGGAAAATGGATTTACAGCAACGAATGTAGTTGGCGGAATGCTCGAATGGGATGGCGAATTACAGTTTTAAGTTTTGAAGAGAAAGGCTAATTTCATTTTGGAATTAGTCTTTTCTATTTGTATATGAAAACAAGAGTGCAGGAGAGATTGAAATGAATTTTATAACTACATTATCAAAAGAAGTATTAGAGCTAGCGGAAAATACAGAGGCGAAAATCACATCTTTTCAACAAGATGTTGAAAAAATTGCATTTAATAATCAGCAAAAAGTAATCAACGCATTTAAATTACATCATGTAAGTGATCATCACTTTCATCCTTCTACTGGTTACGGATACGATGATGAAGGTCGTGATACATTGGAAAAAGTATATGCATCAACATTTGGTGCAGAAGCAGCTCTTGTTCGACCACAAATCATCTCAGGTACACATGCGATTTCTATCAGCTTATTTGGTTTATTGAGACCGAATGATGAATTACTATACATAACTGGAAAGCCTTACGATACACTTCAGTCGATTGTGAGCGGAGAAGGGGAAGATACAGGATCTCTAGCTGATTTTGGGATAACCTATAGGCATATTGATTTATTGGAAACAGGGGCAGTTGATTGGGAAAACGTAGAAACCGCAGTGAAAGAAAATACAAAAGTGATTGCCATACAACGGTCGAAAGGGTATGCAGTCCGACCATCTTTTACAGTGGAACAGATTAAGGAAATGGTTAAAAAAATTAGAGCGATAAAAGAAGATGCAATCATTTTTGTAGATAATTGCTATGGTGAATTTGTCGAAGAACTAGAACCAACGAATGTCGGGGTAGATTTGATGGCAGGTTCACTTATAAAAAATCCTGGTGGAGGTCTTGCTAAAACTGGAGGTTACATTGCAGGGAAAAGCGAATTCGTGACGAAATGCGCTTACCGAATGACTTCCCCAGGAATTGGTGCAGAAGCAGGTGCTTCTCTAAATACCCTTCTAGATATGTACCAAGGATTTTTTATGGCACCGCATATAGTTTCACAAGCTGTTAAAGGCGCCATTTTTACTTCTGCATTATTGGAGGAAGTTGGTATGATAACAGAACCACATTATACAGAGAAAAGAACGGATCTTATTCAATCTGTTTCTTTTCAAACGTCGGATCAAATGATTCAATTTTGTAAAGCAATTCAATTACATTCCCCTGTTAATGCTCAATTTGCACCGGAGCCTGCGTATATGCCAGGTTATGAGGATGATGTTATTATGGCTGCAGGAACTTTCATTCAAGGATCTAGTATGGAATTAACAGCAGATGGACCAATTCGTCCTCCATTCACAGCTTTTATACAAGGTGGATTAACATACGAACATGTTAAATATGCTATTTTAGGTGCAGTCCAAACATTGAATAAATAAGTATTTACGCCACTTTCATGATTGGAAGTGGTTTTTTAGAGATAAGAAACTCACATTACGAAAGCCACCATCTTCCCGTGAAAAAGCTTCAACTTTAAACCGGTATTATTTTGATTAAAATTGGATCCCTATCTATTTTGTATATGAATAAAGCCGCTGTTTTCATGCAAAAGTATACAAATTATTATGCCGGGTACAGGTTGATTTCCGCTGCAGGCGGACGCTTTCCAGGGGGCAAGTATCAAGCCGATTCGGCCCAACACGAAGTTGGTCACAAAGGCGTTGCCACACGATGTGGCGATCTTAGCCTTTGAACAATTGAAGGCTCAGTCCAGGGTCTTGATTTACTTGCTAATCCCCTAGGAGTCGCCGCCTTCCACTCCAATCAACTAAATATAAACTTTTATGTAGAGATATGCTGATGAAGAATAGGAAGCATGCAATCAAATAAAGAATTGTAATAACTCCCGAAATTGTATCTTTGGGAGTTTCCTGTATTTGTAAGAAAGGATATTTTCTTTTATTGTCCAAAAAGGGTTTAAAATTATTAATAAAGTTGGAGGAGAGTGATGTGCAGACGACGGCCATAAGATTCCCGAAAAGAGAGGCAGGTCGTGGCTTTAGTAACGACCTTCCTCTTCCATAATTTTGGGAAATGATATAGCCCGAGTCTGCTTAAAGCCTCCCGAAAACGATTGAAAAGAGGTTTTGTACTTAAAGGGTGCTTCTGCCTTTTTTTTATTGAAATTTTTTCATGTTAGTTTATCTGACGTAAGGTTGACAGTAAAGTTTACATGACGTATAGTATTAGCATATCCAACTGGGGGTGCAGTGATGGAAAAGGAATGGAGACGGTCGATGCCGTTGTTATCCATGAATATAGTGATGCAGTTAACAGGATTAACAGCAAGGCAAATTCGTTATTATGAAGAGCATGAGCTAGTCCAACCTGCACGAACGGAAGGGAAGCAACGTATGTTTTCACTGGATGATATCGATATTTTATTAGAGATAAAAGATATGATATCAACTGGAGTAAACATTGCGGGTATTAAACAAATCTTTGAAATGAAAAAAAATCCAACTTCCAACAAAGAAGTGCAACAAGCTATTTCTGATGCACAATTAAGAGCGATCTTCAGAGAAGAGATGCAAATTGCGCAAAGCCATCAACGCACTTCACTAAGACATGGGAACCCTCTCGCTTTTAATGTTAAGGCGAGGTTCATAAATAAAAATCAATAGGAGAGTGAAATAATGAGCAAGTATACAAAAGAAGACATTAAAAAATTCGTTCAAGAAAATGAGGTGAATTTTATTCGTCTTCAGTTTACTGACATCCTTGGTACGATTAAAAACGTTGAAATTCCAGTGAGTCAGCTCGATAAAGCTCTCGACAATAAAATGATGTTTGATGGATCATCTATTGAAGGGTTTGTTCGCATTGAAGAATCGGATATGTACTTAGTACCAGATTTAAATTCATGGGTAGTGTTTCCTTGGATTGCAGGGAAAGGGAAAGTAGCTCGATTAATCTGTGACGTAAATAGTGCAGATGGAACTCCATTTGCAGGAGACCCACGTAATAATTTAAAACGAATTCTCAAAGAGATGGAAGAGCTAGGATTTACAAGTTTTAACTTAGGGCCAGAACCTGAATTTTTCTTATTTAAACTAGATGCACAAGGCGAGCCAACGCTTGAACTAAATGACCATGGTGGTTACTTTGACTTAGCACCAGTAGATTTAGGGGAAAACTGCCGTCGTGATATCGTACTTGAGCTTGAAGAGATGGGTTTTGAAATTGAAGCATCTCACCATGAAGAAGCTCCTGGACAACACGAGATCGATTTTAAATATGCAGATGCATTAACTGCCTGTGATAACATCCAAACATTTAAGTTAGTAGTAAAAACAATTGCTCGTAAACATGGTTTACATGCAACGTTTATGCCAAAACCACTTTTTGGAGTAGCTGGATCTGGAATGCACTTTAACGTTTCCCTATTTAAAGGTGATGAAAATGCATTTTTTGATGAATCCGCTGAAAATAAAATGAGTGAAACTTCTATGCAATTTATGGCAGGGGTATTAAAGCACGTACAAAGTTTTACAGCTATTACAAATCCTACAGTAAACTCATATAAACGATTAGTTCCAGGTTATGAAGCTCCTTGTTATGTTGCTTGGTCGGGTCAAAATAGAAGTCCTTTAATTCGTATTCCTTCTTCAAGAGGCTTAAGCACTCGTATTGAAGTTCGCTCTGTAGACCCATCTGCAAATCCATACCTTGCTATGGCGGTTATTTTACAAGCTGGACTTGATGGTATTAAAAACAAATTAACACCACCACCTGCAGTGGATCGCAATATTTATGTCATGACCGAAGAAGAAAGAAATGAACATGGTGTCTACAATTTGCCATCTTCACTTCATTCAGCAATTCAGGAACTTAGTAAAAGTAAAATAATACGTGGTGCGCTTGGTGAGCATATTTACGCAAACTTCGTAGAAGCAAAAGAGATTGAATGGGATATGTTTAGAACAACCGTTCACCCATGGGAACGTGAACAGTATTTGAAGATGTATTAATAGTAAAGCGTTGGGGCTCTGGGCTTCCAACGCTTTTTCTTTTGAGTTATAAAGTGGTTCGTGGTAGCTTTTTAAAAACCTACCACATTTATACTACAAAATTATTCAATTTCTTTCATATACTCTTCAAATTTCTCGATTGATCTTGCTGCCATCTTCTTCTAAACATGGGCTTATACATCTGAGGTTATTTGCATCGAGACATGGCCAAATCGTTCCTGCACAAATTTCATATCAGCTCCGGCTTCTAATAACATTACTGCGTGGGTATGGTATGTGGAATGAATGGGCAATGAAGGAAGATCGATTTCCTCTAAAAAAAGTGGAGATTTAGTTAAAGGTGTTCCGTTCTCTCGATACAAAACAAGATTTAATTTTTATGATGTTAAAGAACTTCTAACACTATTTTCGCCATTCCTGATATTGAATAAAAGTAGCCCCGCTCACTTAAATGTGGGTGTGGCTTTTTGTTATGTCTCTTTTTGTCGAACGATTTCGATAGAAATATAATTTAGTTAAACTATACTTAATTTAGACTCTTTTAAGTCTTTATTAAGAAATGGTCCTTTCGTATGAGTGGGTCGTTTTTAAAAAATAGCTTTCTTAAAGATTATTGTTGATTTTCTGGATAAACTACCGGAGCAGGTTAGTTGAATAAGTGGTGGATTAACGATCTGATTGGTGAATATTTTCAATTAGAGAGAAATCAAGAAATTTATTTTAAGACTATCATATTTATTCTGTTGATAAAGGAGATTCGTAATTTGCAATTTATAATCGAAGTTATTATTGTTTTATTTATTCACCTTCCTCTTACTATTTTGATACATGAAATGGGCCATGCAATCGGAATATTAACTTCATCCAAAAAAGCTGAGGCAGATATTATTTTTGGTTCACTAAGTAAAGAGAAGAAACTAAAGTTTAAAATTGGTAGAGTAAATTTTTATGTAACAATGGCTTTTTCGGGATTTTGTTGTGTTGCTAATATAGAAGAACTAGCGCCATTTTCAAACAGACAAGAATTAATTATAGATAGTGGAGGACCTTTAGCTTCTTTAGTTGGATCTATATTATTTTTGGGTAGTTCTTATTTATTTTCCGAAGAATATACAACCTTTTTAGATGACGCTGCTTTCATTAATTTTATAATGTTTATTATAAATGTATTACCTTACACATTTCCTTCTTATAACAGACATATAGGGGGCTATCCCACTGATGGTTTGAGAATTCTTAATGTTATTAAAGAAATGAGAAAAAATAAAATAATAAACTAATTTAAAAAGATTCATTTTATTGAAGCAATGAAGGATAAGAGGACCTACTTAAGAGAAATGTTAGGTTCTCGAACTAACGCGTGCATTATTCAAAGAGCGTAGGGTTGCTAAGTCAGCTCTTTTTTGTTCAACTAAAGCAGCAGTTGTGCGGCCGAGCATAGGTCGTATCATATAGCGGGTGGGATTCCTGTCGAGTAAGAACTAGCTATATTTAGCTGTTTTTGATTGCTTAATGAAATGTGAAAACACATATAAAATATGATTGATTTCACCTAGTTTTATACAGGTATATGTTCCGAACAACCGTTCACCCATGGGAACGTGAACAATATTTGAAAATGTATTAATAGTAAAGCGTTGGGGCTCTGGGCTTCCAACGCTTTTTCTTATGAATTATAAAGTGGTTCGTGGTAGCTTTTTAAAAACCCACCACATTTATACCACTAAATTATTCAATTTTGCATATACTCTTCAAATTTCTCGATTGATCTTGCTGCCATCTTCTTCTAAACATGGGGGTATACATCTGAGGTTATTTGCATCGAGACATGGTCAAATTGTTCCTGCACAAATTTCATATCAGCTCCGGCTTCTAATAACATTACTACATGGGTATGTCGTGATGAGTGAATGGGCAATGAGGGATGATAGAAGCATCGTAATAAAAAACAAATTGCAACAATGTAGAACCGTTCCAATCGGGGGGGGGTCTCCTTTTATTATATCAAATCAAAAACGTAGCAAAAGCTCGTATTTTTCTTATTATTTTTTGAAGTTTATATTTTGAGAGTTTTTTGAGAGTAGAGTCTGATAAAGTGAAAAACGGAAAAAGTTTAAGTGTATATACAATTGAAATAAATTGTGATAAACTTTTTTGAAAATAGTAAGAAAGTAGTGGTGTATGAAATGAAAACTGTTTCAAAAATACTAATGTTTGTTAGCTTTACGGTTTTTCTGTTTGTTTTTCAATCATCGTTTGCATCAGCAAAAGATTTATCAGTAGTAACAGTAGGAAAAAGTGATCATATTGAGGAATTAGTGGTTTCTGAAGATTCAATCATAAATGCTGAGAGTAGTATAGTAATTCCTAAATTGATAATTAAAGATGGTGCTGAGATTGTTGAAGTAAACGCGACTGTTGCTAATCTTGAAGTGGCTTCTAAAAACAAGGTAGTACTTAATGGTAAAGGTGATACTACCAATATAATTATTACAACTGGTAACGAAGTTATTTTAAATGCAACTGGGAATATTAGTAAAATCGAAGTAATCAATAAAGATGCAAGATTAGTAGTAAGTGAAGGAACAAAAATAGCAAAATTAATAATACCTGAAGGTTCAAAAGTAACGGATGTTATTACTAATTACGTACAAGTGAAAGATAGGTTTGCGAACATAAGTGATGGTACAGTAACACCAAAACGAACACCAAAACCAAAACCAACACCAGAACCAAATCCAGAACCAAATCCAAAATCTGTAACAAAAATTATTTCAATGAATAACAGTGTAGTTCAAGTGGATGAGTTGACTGGATTCATATCAGTTAACGCTACTGCAAAAGTCTCTGAAATTAAAGCCGTAATAGTTTCCACCAATGGTACTGATCAAAGTTATTCAATTAGAAAGAATATTGGTGATGATAATTTTGACTATACAGATTCAGATACAATATCTACTATCTATGTATCTTGGTTGGATGTGTTAGCTGAAGATGGTTCGACAAAAGGTCAATATTTAATAAACGTTATCCAATAACAAATCGAGAACGTCAACCTTGGCGTTCTTGAATTTTAATGAATCGTCTTCTTGCATTCGTTTATAAGGTTTAACAACATCTATACAAGGGTTATCAGTAATCTTTTTATCTTGTTTCCGCCTGTTTCATGCAATTATACACACAATTGTGTGCTTTTAAGACCGTATAATTGCCAGCATAAAAAACCAATTAGCTAAAGAGAAAGCGGAAGCTAATAAAATGACAAAATAAAATATTTCATCCATTTATTTCATAGATATGATATATTTACTTTAGAAATAATGGGAGGGATATTTATGTTTAAAAAGATTATTTATGTAATGCTTTTTTGTTTACTATTGGTTGGTTGCAATGCTGGAGCTAGCGGAACTAAATCAAAGATAAGTTTGGAATCCTATGTTGAAGCTTTTGAAAAAGAAGGCATAAAGGTAGACACAGAAAAACCTATGTTTAGTTTAATTGGTGCGAAAGATGGCATTATTTTTGATTATGATAAGAAAGTTGCAATTTATGAATTTGACTCTGAAAAATCTATAAAAACAGCAGAAGAGTCCTTATCAATGATGAAAGAATGGGAAAGAAACGGATTGTTTGTCTTAGAAACAAACGATGAAAAATCGAAAGAAATATTTAAAAGCGTTAAATAATTATTGGCATCCTTTCATAGGGTGCCTTTTATTATGGAGAAAGGGGGGGGATTAGGTGAACGGTGTTTAAACCTCAATAGCATTAAAAGATAAATTAACGGGTCCGCTAATGAAGATGATGAAGGTTATGGTTAGCACGATAAGAGTCGTGGAGAAAATAGATGCACCAGCGAATAATATCGAATAAAAGGGCCTAGCAAATGGACAAAAATCGATTCAGTCAGCAACAGCAGGTATGGAAAGCTTTTGTCTTTTTCCAACTTCTAAAAGCTCTCGTTTTTATTAAGTTTGTTAACTAATAATTTAATTTTTTTAAAAATATCGGGACTAAAGAAAGGGGTATGCTCTACCTAATTAACTATGGATTATTATTTTGTTAAACCGATAAAAATATAAAGAGGTTAGAGGGGTTATTATGGATATAAATGAATTAATGAAAAAAATTAATGAAGGTATGGAAAACTTCGATTTGGTTTCGGCAAGAAAGTATATAGAAGAAAATATTGAATTAATTGATGAGAATAGACATCTTTTAAGAAGTAATGCTAGATCGTTGTTTGAAATTTTGAAAGACAATACTAACTCTGTGATCAACCCATTAAATCGAAAAGAATTAAATGTGATACATTCCATTAATGCTTATGCTACAAAATTTGATATTAGAGGATTAAAAATGTCGGTTAAAAATAATTCGGAACTTTTGATAAGAAATGATATAAAGCACTATTTAAACGAAGATGCGAAAACTTTATTAATCGGAATGAATGCTCTTTATCTCGATGAATAAGTGTAAATATAAAAAATGATTTTGAACGTCGTGAAGGCGTTCTTTTTGTTTTACGTAGTATTATTTTAGAGGTGGAATGTACCATTTGGATGGTAAGTTAGTAATATGTTTTTTGCTCGTCCTTTTGAAGAATCGTCAAAGCCTCACATAAAAGGTTATATCTAAAAGTATTTGTTCTTTAATGTTAGAGCTATCACATTTATGATAATCGACTATTAAATGACTAAGCTCACTTTCAATAAAAACCATAGGTCTTTTTCCTTCCAGTGGTTCTTATTGATTAATTTTATTCTGTACTATTTTTAGGGGAAAAATTAATCAAGTTTAGTTGATCATCACTTTCTAACGAAAATTTCCTGTAAGAAAAGAGTAAATCAAAGCAACCGAAATAATTTCTTCGGTTGCTTTTAACTGCGTTAAGGCAGGGTCTTGTCTCTAATTATCCAAACCATATCCAACATGACACCGTATCTTTTAAGTTGGCGACAGACAAACAACTTCCAGTGGAATAAATGAATCGTGAAGTAAGGTGGTCACTTCACGAGCCTTAAAAGTTACCTCGGTAATAGTGGGGTCGTTATATAGTCCAAACCACTCAATTACGTGTGATATCAAAGTGCACTTAAAGGGAGCGTATACTTTTCTGTTTTATTGATTTTGGATATATCTGTAGTTTAATTGCTATTGATGTAAAACGAGAAACGCTTCTTTAAACTTTTTAGCAAACGATAAGGGCGGTTCCACGGATTGAAAATGTACATATAAAATAGTAGGGTTCATGAAAGTCCAATGGTTATGGATAGCGCTAACTATTAAATTATTTTTAACTAGAATTCTAACAAATGCGGTTAATTCTTCCTGAAGAACAGCTACCTCACCGAGATTTAGCGCATTCCCTTCATAATCTAATGACTCAAATGTTATTCCGGCAGGAAGTGCACTTCGGCTAGGGCGTCCTTGAATGGTGACAATGAGATTTCGTTCCTTTTCTACTGAACAAAACCCTTGCTTAATGCTGGCTGTTCCGTTAACAATTTGTGCATATTCTTGGCAAATAGCTCTAAAGTTCTCCGTGGACAAACCTCCTAATAATAGTAATGTGAAAAAAGCCAACAAAATAGGTTGGCTTTAACCACTTTGAATTAATCTTGCTGCAATGACGATTGTTGATAGTGTTGTGAGACTTTTGCCCAATGTTTTAGGGAATGCGGAATCACATGAAAAGGACTCATTTTCAACTGG